>NZ_KQ758664.1:0-36276 GCF_001457055.1 Priestia veravalensis
AAAGTGAATGGGCCATTCAAAACCAAGTGTTTATCGCACTGATTGTTTTTTGCCTAAATGTAATTGCGCAAATCGAAACAAAAAGTAAGCGAAAAACGCTACAGATTAGCCGTTTTTTAAGGGCTTCGTTATGGAAACCGGCACATATCTGGATACGAAAGATTAAAGGAAAAACCGTTCCTTAAAAATAAATTGTCGTCGTCGCACAAGTCTAATTGTACATAATTTCCAAATGGATGGAGCCACCTTTAATAAGGTATTTACTTTTTTGGCTCTAAACAGGAAAAAACATTAAACTGAAAATTGCGTCAACATTTATGCAACACTAGTGCCCCTAAAAATAAGAAGGCAAAACGCAGAAATTTTTATCATTTTTCACTATAATAGAATATAAAAATGAAAGAGCTGATGAGAATAGATGAACATTGATCGTATTGATTTACATATTTTAAAGGAGTTAACTACTAACGCTCGACTTTCCATGAGAGAACTTTCAAAATTAGTCAATCTATCAGCCCCTTCGGTTGCTGAGCGGGTTCGAAATTTGGAACAAGTTGGTATTATTAGCGGATACTCTGTCACTATTAATTGTGAAAAATTAGGGCTTCCTATTTCTTGTTTTGTTGAGGCAACAATTAAAAACGGTGAATATCGTCGCTTTAAACAATTTATCGCTACTTATCCATACGCTTTATTTTGTGAACGAATAGCTGGAAAAGCCTGCTTTATTACAAAGTTACAGCTTCCAAACCTTAAGGAACTTGAAAATTTCATCGATGAAGTTACTCCTTTTGCACATACTGTATCTCATATCGGTATTTCTCAAGTCGAAATGAAACCCGGCTTTATCGATTATCTTTTAAAAGAAAAATAAGTTAGACTATGACTACTTCAATTCTTTTCATAAGGCAACCTTACATATTAACATTTAATTGCAAAAAGACGTGATGGTATCATCACGTCTGAGGAGTATGAATGGAGACTAGTCATTTTATTTTCTTTATCTTTATGTATGCGAATTAAACAAAAAAATGCCTTTCAACCAAAAGGTGAAAGGACAATGAATTTTCCGAATAATGAAAGATTTCACAACCCTATCTTATCACTTACAAAAACATTTGTCTATTTCTATTTTTATTCATTTCATTTATATTGCTCTATCACGATAAAAGGGGGCTTCATCAATGAAAAGAACAAACAAAATGAGACTGGGACATAACGAAATGATTCTGTCTCAACAAAAGATATCTGAACGATCAAAAGTATTCAACTGTTGATCGTTCGGATAGATCATTAGCTGAAATGCTTATGTCCCAACCTCAGTAATCTATATAAAAGGTGAATCAAGAGACTGGAACGTACTTAACCTGTCTCTTTAATTCATCCTGAACATAGTTATTGATAGCTTTTTGTACAAGCTTTTGAAGGATTGGCTCTTTCGCTTCTTCAACTGTTTTAAATTCAGCGCTATATCCCGCTTTGTCAAAGTAGCCTTTTACATCTTCTTCGGATATTTTGTCTCGAAAGAACTGTTTCGATTGAAAATGAGCTTTAATGTGCTTCTTTACAACTTCTTCTGTAATGTCTAGCTCTTCATAAGCTTGCTCTCTAATTTTTTGACTATAGGAATGTTCAATTTCATTCCACAATTGTTCGGACTGTTGGTTCACCCAATCAGTATTGACAGCTTCTTCCCCTACGTACTTATCAACAATAAGCTGATAAAGAGCATCTTTTCGATAAGAAGAATCGTTCACCGGAGCATCCGGATCTAGAAAGCCTTGTACGGCTAAAAATTCTCGAAGTTCATCACTTGTAATAGGGTCACCTTTGTATATAGCGACCACTTTATTAGACGGCTGTTCATTGTTTAGTGTTGGAAAAACAACTTCTTCTGAAGCATTTACACACCCAGTAATCAACAAGACAGCGATTAAAAATAGAAATAGCTGCCGTGCTGTGTATATCATTCATCGTTGCCTTGCTGTTTCAACGTTAGTGAAAGGTTTATTTTTTTTCCGTTTCTGTAAACGTCAAGCTTTACTTTATCTCCAATTGCACGCTCCGTGTATAAATACTTGCGCAAGTCACTGGATGTTTTTACTTCTTTACCATCTATCCCTACAATGATGTCTTTTGATTGCAAGCCAGCTTCTGAAGCAGCTGAAAAAGGTTCAACTGTCGTAACCACAACACCGTCAGAAGTATCTTCTGTTAGGCCTAGCTCATTTTCTTTAATGGCAGTTGATAAACCTGCTACATCCTGTAGCCCCACTCCCATATATGGTCGATTAATTTTTCCATCTTTCATTAGCTTGTCAATAATAGGTTGAACATCTGCAGTTGGAATAGCAAAACCGATTCCTTCTACACCGTCTTCAGCAATCTTTAAACTATTAATACCAATTACTTGACCAGCAGCATTGATTAATGCTCCACCGCTGTTTCCTGGATTAATAGCTGCGTCTGTTTGAATAACATCCAAGTTCCATTCTCCAGCTGATGTTGTAATGTTTACCGTTCTCTCCGTGCCGCTTACAATACCTTGTGTGACTGTTCTTGAGAACTGCTCACCAAGAGGGTTTCCAATTGCAAGTACCGGTTCTCCGGCAACAAGTGAAGTAGAATCACCAAATTCAGCTACTGCCTCTACGTTTTTAGCATCCATCTCTAAAACAGCTAAATCGGTTAGCGGATCCGCACCTACAATTTGGGCATCCTCTTTCTTCCCATTTGATAACGTAACTTCTACCTTACTTGATCCTTCTATTACGTGGTTGTTTGTTACAACATACGCTTTGTTATTATCTTTTTTAAAAATAACGCCTGAACCTGTTCCAGATTCTGCTGTTTGCGTATCTCCTGAAAAGGGATTTGTTCGCTCTTGGATATTGTTTACGCCTACTACGGCTGGTGAAACTTTATCTACAACAGATACCAGGTCTCCTTGACTTACATTGGTGCTAATATTTTTTGTAGCAGCTGTAGTTGTAGCGCTTGTTGAAGTAGATGCGGTATTCGTTTGGCTTCCATCATTTGTGAACCCTAGGTGAGGTGCACTATATAATACAATTCCTCCACCTAACACAGCACCTGCAATGGACGATGCAAGAAATGGTAAAAACCTTCTTTTAGATTTTTCTTCTCTTACATGCTCAGACCGATAAGTTGGATATTCTTGTTTCATACCTGGTTCTTGTTGATATTCTGCATCGTATTGAGCTTTCATTTGGTCATTATTAGGTTGACTGTTATATTCACCATCATTGTTATTTTGATTAAAGTCTCTTGGTTCCATATAATTGGCTCCTTTACATTCAATTATGTTTTTCGTTATTTACACTATAAAACAAAAGTTTGGGATAAGTATCAAAAGAATATGGGAAATTGTGAAAAAATTTTTTCTGCTACCAAACACATAGTATAATAGCTTTGAATAGAAAGAGGAGTGTGTATAAAGTGAGCTTTACAATTTACTTAGTCGAAGATGAACAAAACTTAAATGAAGTTTTAACTCTTTATTTACAAAAAGAAGGCTGGTCTGTTACTTCATTTTCAAATGGAACAGATGCCAAAGCAATGATTCATACCCCTCCTAGTCTTTGGGTTTTAGATATCATGCTTCCTGATATCGATGGTTATCATCTCATTCGTGAAATTAAGTCTGCTACCCCTGATATCCCTGTGATTTTCATTTCTGCTAGAGATGCAGATATTGATCGAGTGTTAGGGCTTGAAATGGGAAGCGATGACTACTTATCCAAGCCATTCTTGCCTCGTGAGCTCGTTATTCGTGTTCAAAAACTTTTAAACCTTGTGTATGGTCAAAAACAAAAACACGAATCAACAATTGCTATCGGTCCCTATAGGTTAGACCTTCATACACGAACTGTATATGAAAACAATGAGCCTATTGATTTAACGTCAAAAGAATTTGATTTTCTTGTCACATTATCTAAAGACATAGGTCAAGCATTTTCACGCGAGCAGTTATTAAACTCTATTTGGGGTGAGGATTATTTCGGTTCAGACCGAGTTGTGGATGATTTAGTACGCAGAGTTCGGAAAAAGCTCCCACACGCTCGAATTGAAACAATTTATGGATATGGTTATCGGATGATGAGCACATGAAAAATCGATCTCTTGCTTTTCAAATTTGGCTTGTCATCTCAGGCATATTGCTAGTTATCTCACTTTTGTTAGCTACGTTGTTCCCAAGCGCACTTAGACAGTTCTTTACGGATGAAATTTATACAAGTATTGAAAATGAACAGCATATTTTAAAAGAATACGGGTTGCCTAGCCGGTCTGGTGAATATTATTTTAGCAATGACGAAAACGGGCCATCTTTACGAAACCGTACGGTAGACCACATTTTATTACCTGAAAATGTCGATATTTCCTACCTATCATCGCGTGTTCTACCTCAAGATTTTTTAAGACATGCACAGGAGCTAGCTCAAGATCAAGAATCAACTGTCGAAAGGTATGAAAAAGACCTGGGTAACCGAACGTTATTTTATGTAATTAGTAAAGTAATCATTAACGACCAGCCTGCATTTTTATTATCGTTTTCATGGGATACGTATCGAAATGCTTTAGCTTCCGCTTTATTTAAACAGCTATTAGTCGTAATGTCCATCGTTTTCCTTCTAAGCTGGATTCCTTCTATTTGGCTCGCAAAATATTTAAGCCGCCCTCTTGTATCACTTGAGAGACATGTTAAGCGAATTGCAGAGCAAGAATGGCACGAGTCTGTAACGTTAGATCGTACGGATGAAATTGGAAAATTAGGTTCTTCTATAGAACAAATGCGACAACGACTCATTCGAAAAGAAGAAGCACAACAAACTCTTCTTCAAAATATCTCACATGATTTGAAAACACCTGTAATGGTCATTAGAAGCTACGCTCAATCCATACAAGATGGTATTTATCCAAAAGGAGATTTATCCAATACCGTTCAAGTCATTGAAGATGAATCACTGAAATTGGAAAAGAAAATCCGTGACTTACTATATTTAACAAAGCTAGATTACTTATCTGCTCACCCTGTCAATCATGAGCCGTTTGCTTTGTCAGAACTTATTTGCGAGGTAGTTGAAAGGCTGCGGTGGAGTCGTACTGAAATCCAGTGGGATATTAGAGATGATAAAGTGACTATTGACGGTGATAAAGAACAATGGACCAAAGTTATTGAGAACATTTTAGAAAACCAGATTAGATACGCTGATTCATCTATTTCTATCTCTGTTCACAAAAGTTTCTATGAAGAGATGGACGTTGTAGAGTGTTGTATTGCCAATGACGGACCTCCTATCGAAGAGAACGTACTATCTACAATTTTTGAACCGTTTGAAAAAGGTTCAAAAGGAGAATTTGGCATCGGGCTCAGTATTGTAAAGCGGATTGTTACTATGCATAATGCGACAATCTCAGTACAAAATTTAGATAAAGGTGTTTCTTTCACTATTCGCATTCCAGTTTTACAAGCAAAGCCGTGACGTTTTTGCCACGGCTTTGTTGTTTATTTATTTGCAATTTCTTCCAGCTTATTAACTACAGAATCGTTTACTACGCGAGTAGAACCTAGTACTGTAAAATCCTTATAGCCGCTTAAAATATCAGCTGTGCCCGCTGGCAACTTGTCTGCATCTGTTAGGATAACTGGCACACCACGTTTTCCAGCTAAAATTGAGCCAGCTAGCGCATCTGGAAAATTAGTTCCCGCTGCAACATAAGCTTGTTTTGTATTGCCAAGCAGGTTCGTCACAACTTTTTGATTTGTTGCATAGCGATGTTCTCCTGCATATCTTACTCGGTTAGCTGGAAGAGAATTGTAAACTGTTGCATTTACTACCTGTTCAGAACCAATAACAATAGCTTCTGCTTTTCCTTCAAGCACTTGTGCTGTAGCTGCAGGAATTGAAGTTGGCCTTGTTAGTATAATAGGAATTCCTTCTTTCGCTGCATATGGAGCTACTGATAGAGCATCTGGGAAGTTTTGTCCATTCACTACAATTACTTTCGAAGAATTTATTTGTTTAGCAATTGCCGCTGACGTCTCAAAGCGATCCGCTCCTCCTAAACGCTGGACTTCCTTAGCACCTAACTGCTTAATTTCATCTAATACTGAATCTCGAATAACCCTTGAACTTCCTAATACAATTACTTTTTCAGGCTGTAAACGCTGGAGCTCTGCTTTTACAGTTGGATGCAATTCATGACCTGTTGTTAGTAATAGTGGAGCATTTTCCTGAACTGCAAGAGGAGCTCCTGCTAGCGCATCTGGAAAATTCCCTCCCGCTGCAATGACAACTGTTCGAGCCGTAGTCCACCCTTCTCTTGCAATTTCTGCAGCTGTATCATATCGTTCTGGGCCTGCTAAACGCTTTGCTTCACGGTTGTATTGCTGCGTGCGCTCTACATTCGGATAATAAAAACGTAAAATTTGATCATAGGTTTGACCAGCTTTGGCACGATAATAAGCTCCGTATTGACTCATTCCTACACCATGACCATATCCTAGACCTTTTAGTACCGTTTCTTTATCAGTAGCATTTTGTTCAGTCACATAGTAACTTTTAATAAGGTTTACCCCAATAATTGGACGAATATCAGAAGACTTTACATTATTTAAGCTCAATGTTTTCACATTAAGTTTCCCCTCTGAATCAACATCGTCTTTTACAATAAACTTGACTTCTAAGCTTCCTTTATTATAACGATTACTAGTATTCTTTTCAGTGAACTCTAGCTTTGGAATTGAGAGAACCTTAATTTCTTTTCCTTTATAATCTTTTTGCTGTAAATAAGTTTTGATATTATCAGTAATTTCCTTATCATTTTCTTTGATAGTGCTCCACCAATTTTTATAATGAACTAAGTCTAAGTTCTCTATGTCTATTTGCTGCTTTTTCACCGTTAAATTCCATGGATGTTTTGGATCATATGAATCGGTTTGAATTGGTAAATAAGGAAGCGGTGAGCCTGACCATGCATTAGCATTAGACTCCGTAACTCCACCATTACTAGATGAATAAAGTGCGCTGATTAATTTCCCGTTATATGTAAGTGTCTGACCATATGATTTTTCAACAGCTGCATTCGTATTAGCGTAGACTGTTTTTCCACCATATACTTGATATTGAATGGTATCATTAATTGTTTTGTTCAAATGCCCCATTGCATATGTGCGTGCTGCAATAGCTTGTGCAGTTAATGACTCTACAGGCCAACTTGGAATCATTTCGTTAGGAACGACTCCCTTTAAATACTCTTCCATTGATACATGATTAATTGGTAGTATATATTCGTTACCTTCAATCACAAAATCAAAACTCCCACTATACACTCTTCCTTCAATACGCGTTTCTGCTGTTTGATTAGTGTATAGCTTAAAGGTTGTATCTTCCTTTAATTTGGTCGTTCCTTTATATAAAGAAATTTTCCCTTGTTCTACCTTTAAGAGATAGGTCTGATTAGCTTCTAATCGAACTCCTTCATAAGATGTCGCTGCATCTTCTGATGTTTGAATTTGAATTTCCTTTTTGTTTTTCAAATAATTTTTAAGCTGGACGCTTACAGTTGGGTTTGTTTCAGCTTTTGCGTTTACCACGGAATAGCTTGAGCTAAGCATGAACATAACAACTAAAGCAGCGATTACTTTTTTCATACGTTCCTCCTCGACATAAATAGATATATGAATCTTTTAAACTATTTATCGGACACAAGGAGATTTTTTTTAATCCCTTTTATCTATATTTTTTAAAAAGAATAAAAGGAATTACAAACTAACACAACTTTAATATCTAAAAAATATGACAGAAAATACTCTATTTTTTTACTTTTCATCATAAAGATTACTGATTCAAAAATAGGGAATAAAATTAATATACGTTTTTTATTATTACATATGGACATTCATTATAGATTGAGGTTTTAAAGGAGTGCTTTATAGATGACAGTTGAACAAATACCTTGCAGTGTATCAAGAGTTGTAAAATCACAGCATATCTTCCCTAATGATTTAAATAATCACTATACGTTATTTGGAGGGAAAATTGTAGCCGATATGGACATGATTGCATCATTATCTGCTACAAAACATTCAAGAAAACCGTGTGTTACAGCATCGATTGATCACGTCGATTTTATTGAACCTGTGACGGAAGAAGATTTCATATCATATGAGTCTTTTGTTGTACTAACTGGCAAAAGCTCAATGATTATCTTTGTAAAAGTAATCGCTGAGAATTTAATTACAGGTGTTAAACGAATTGCAGCGACTTCTTTCTTAACGTTTGTTGCTTTAGAAGATGGAAAGCCTGCTACTGTACCAAAGGTTGTAGCTCAAACTGAAGAAGAAAAAAGCCTACAAGCGATCGCATTAGAACGCAAAAATAATAAGCGTACACAAATTGAACAAAGTAAATCCGTAGCAAAAATTCTTTCAAAAACATTGCGCAGTAGTAATTGAAAAGAGTCTCCATTTGGATGGGGACTCTTTTCAATTACTATGTTCAAAATCATGAATAACTTCTCTTATTGCTTTTCCTCGTTTAACAAACTATCAGCGAATACCCCCATAGCTTCTTTTAAAAATTCAGCTAAACCTTCTCCGAATTGGTCAATGTTCTTTTGAAAGCGTTCATCTTGAATATATAATTCTCCTAACCCTTTAAATGCTTCTGGGGAATACGTCGTAAAATTACGATTCAAGAAGTGAAACCATTCTTGTATAGCTTTTTGAACCGATTCTGATGATGGTGATTGATTCATCAGCTTAGCTATCTTTTTATAAATCTCATTTGCTTCTGCTGCTAAATCTGCTTGTTCGCCTTTCGTCATACCTCTAACTTTTTTATTCGCTTCGTTTACTTTTTCGTTTCCCCATCGCTTTTTAGCTTCTTCTTCATAAGGATTTTCACTAAAATCAAACCCTTCAAATCTTTGCTTATTAGTCATTGGTTTTTCTCCTTTCATTGACTTAATCGTTTGTTCAGTCATGGCAATCATACGATTAAGTCGATTCCTTTTTTCAATTAGAAGCTGTTGATGCAACTCTAACGCTTCTTGTTTATTAAAGGAAGGATCATAAATGACTGCTTTAATTTCTTTTAACGAAAGCCCTAGTTCTTTAAATAATAAAATTTGTTGCAGCATCTCTAAATCATCTTCAACATATAGCCGGTATCCTGATTCAGTTACCTCAGTAGGCTTCAATAAATCAATATCATCATAATGATGAAGGGTGCGTATACTAATACCCGCTAAGCTAGCTACTTCCTTTACCTGCATAGCCATTTTCAATCCCTCCTCTTAATTAGTAACGATAAAGTATGACGTAGCGTGAGAGTCAATATTTTTCATCATTACTATTCATTGACTTCCCCTTTTTATGACTGAATTCAAAATAAAAAGCACTTTTATCAAGTGCTTCTACTTCTTATTATAATAGATTTTTAAATTCTCTAGCTCGTTAGCAGATTTAAATTTTTTATTCGTCGAAATTTGATGGTTTGAAAACAGCTTTTTTATTTCTTCACTATTTTTCCCAAGTAGTGTTGTCAGATTAGTCATCATTTGAAGATATTGTTCATCGGTTATTTGCTGAGTTGCATGGAGGCAGCTTCCTACTAAATAAGCTAGAGCTGAATTATCTATATTAATGGTAATATCTACTTTTGCGTTTCCACTATCACTTACTAAGCTTTTCATGATAAACCTCCCCGTACTAACCGCTATTCACTCTTCATTAACCTAAGCGAATTTTCACTAAATTCGCTTACTAAAGAGTCCCCCTTAGATTAAAAGATTAGGCCGCTATCAGACTGATCTAGGCTCTGCGACTGTTTTGATCTTTTTCCTTGCCCTAGGTTAATATTAACGTTGGAGTTTCCACTGTTGCTAATGATATTTTTGTTTCCATCCTCATTATTTGCGCCCCCACTTGGACGAAAATTTGGATTTATTCGTGGCCTTCTGCGCTGGTTATTCATCATAACATCCCCTTCCTAATTATGTTTAATACTTATGTTCTACTATATGTAATGGGAATTTATCACGTATAGGTGTTTGTCTTAGGACAATCGTGGAGTTTTGTCCTAAAGTTTCTAGATACAAGCCTGTTTTCTATCAAGAAAAAGAGACAGCCCTACCTGGCTGCCTCTTTATACTACCGTTCGACGCTCTAAATTAAATACGTTCACTCGCTCATCGTCGAATCGGCTTAGCAGAGAGTCTACCCCATATTCTAATGCAAAAGCTCGCTCATTTTCAGAGATTGGGACTGCTTGTAAAAACGCAACCTTTTTATCTGATAGCTCAATCGTAGAAAATGTATCCCATAAAAATGGCGGAATCAATAAAATATGCTGCATATGAAGGCTATGATCGAAAGAAGTAATAATATCTTTATAAATTGCCCCTGGAAAGATTGAAACATGTGACTTCATCATATGAAATACACACTTGCTTAAAATTTGTGGGAAGGGTGCAAATGAAGAATGACATGCTCCTACAATTTCAATGCGAAGTGGAATACCGCCCACCGTGTATCCTGTTGGACAATGATACCCTCCCAACGTTGCATATGCTGTTAAGTCTGAACGGGGGTGATTGCCTGTTGCTAAAACATGTACGCTGTGTTTTTTTCTCTCATCCTCAAATTCGTCAATACGATCTTTCCCTCCAAAAACTTCAACTGCTTTATGTATAATTTGTTCATCATCTTTTGAGTAATTAGTCATCAAAAAGCCTCCTTGCTATCAAGCTTACAAAGCCTCTACTGTACAGGATATACTACCAAACGAAAAATCGATAGCGATGCGATAATTTGTGAACAAAATGTTATCTGTTCGTAATATATCTCTTGGAAATGATTTTCACAATCGCTATTTCATACTCCTTCTAAACTATAGGCAAGTTCCCAATCAAAAGAAACTGAATATACTGTGCTAGATAAATTGAGAATTGAACATGTGATATTATTTCCCGTTGCCTTTACACACTGGTCATGTCTCAGATATTTGTGGAATATAGATAAAAACTCACTCTTATTCTTTCGGGAGGATTATTTCATGACTGAACATTTATTACTAGCCTTTGGTTTAACATTAATGGCAGGTCTCGCAACAGGAATAGGAAGTATTTTAGCTTTTTTTGTATCTACAACGAATACAAAATTTCTATCAATTGCACTCGGTTTTTCAGCTGGCGTTATGATCTACGTATCCATGATTGAAATTTTTGTAAAAGCACAGGATTCCCTTGTAGGAGCACTTGGTAAAGTATCTGGAAATTGGGTAACGGTTGGTGGTTTTTTTGCTGGAATGCTCTTGATTGCAATGATTGATAAATTTGTCCCAAAACAAGGAAACCCACATGAATTAAAGACCGTAGAAGACATGAAACAACCAAGAGTGAAAGACACTGCTCTTTTAAAAATGGGAACATTTACTGCTTTAGCAATTGCCATTCATAATTTCCCTGAAGGAATTGCTACGTTTACGTCGACTCTTCAAGATCCTTCTTTAGGAATTGCTATTGCAGTAGCAATTGCTATTCATAACATCCCTGAAGGAATTGCCGTTTCCGTACCCGTTTATTTTGCAACAGGTGATAAGAAGAAAGCATTTAAACTCTCTTTTTTATCAGGTCTTTCAGAGCCTCTAGGAGCTATTGCTGCATATTTTTTACTCATGCCTTTTTTAAATGACGTTATGTTCGGGGTTATCTTTGCCGCAGTGGCAGGAATTATGGTCTTTATTTCTTTGGATGAACTTTTACCTGCTGCTCAGCGATATGATGAGGCTCACCTTTCTATTTATGGACTTATCGGCGGAATGGCTATCATGGCCATTAGTCTTCTTCTATTCATATAGAAAAAGAGTTTGGGACATAACAAAATGATTACTTCTAAAAGACGAACACTAGCTGTTCCCATCTCTTTGATTTGTCTCAACACGTTCGTTCCATTGCGCTACGGTCACTCGCTTTCCGCAGGAGTCGAGTGACCTACGCTTCATTCCACCCTGTTTCCAACATTGTTTTCACAATCAACCAAAAAACCTGAACGATTAAAAGTTATGAACTCTCAATCGTTCAGGTATAGTAAGGACTGAACTACTTATGTCTCAGTCTCTTTTTCTTACGGTTGAATAATTTGTAACTTCTTAGGATACTTCGTTAACGTTTTATTTCCATCTTTCGTAATAACTACATCATCTTCAATACGTACTCCACCAATGTTAGGGATATAAACGCCTGGCTCAATGGTATAAACCATGCCTTCTTTTAGTATGTCATCATTCGTACGGTTCATAGAAGGAAATTCGTGTACACTAATTCCTAATCCGTGACCTAGTCGATGTGGAAAGTATTCTCCGTATCCCGCTTCCGAAATAAGGTTACGCGCAATCATGTCTAAGTCCCCAATTCTTGTACCGGGCTTTGATGCAGATAAAGCAGCTTCTAACGCCTTATTAACCGTCTCATACATATGCTGTTGTTTTTCAGTAATTTCGCCAAATACCACTGTTCGCGTAATATCTGAACAATATCCATCTAACACAACGCCTAAGTCAAATAAGACCATGTCACCTTTTTTTAGTGTACGTAGCCCAGGATTGCCATGAGGATCACCCGTTTTTTCTCCAAATAACACCATCGTAGAAAACGACATCTCGCGAATACCTTTTCGCTTTAATTCATATTCAATTTTAGCAAGAACGTCCATTTCCGTAACGCCTTCTTTTAAAGCAGATACACCTACTTCAACACCATAATCAGCGAGAGCTGCTGCTTCTTGTAAAATGTCAATTTCAGCTTGCGTTTTCACTACCCTTAATTCGTTCATTTTTTCTTCTACGCTTTCAAATACAACATCTTGATACAATGTTTTTAACTCTTCACTTCGCAGGAAAGATAGCTGCTCTTTTTCCACTGCTAAACGACCAATATTATTAATTTCTCTTTTATGTAATGCGGCACGAATTAGCTCCCAAGGGTTTTCATGATCTTCATATCCAACAACATCATATTTCCACCCTGCACTTTTTGCTTGATTAACTTCCATAAAAGGACAAACAAGTACAGGTTCAGTATTTGGAAATACAAATAGGCCTAAAAGTCGTTCATGCGGATCCGTATAAAAATTTGTTAAATAAAATACATTTTCTGTTGAAGAAATAAATGCAGCATCATAGCTTTTTTCAGAAAGCCAAGAAGCCACGTTGCTTAAGCGTTCATTCATCGCATATAACTTCCTTTCTTAATCTTTTAAAGTTATTATACCATAATTTCACTACTTTCTCGACTAGTGAAACAACGTCTTTAGGCACAAAAGAAATTCTAGTTTATATACTATTTTGTACTGATTCGCTAGGTTGAATAATTACTTTTTTAAGCCATTGATTATTATACTGATAAATAAGATGGTAATCCCCTCCGGTAAAATATTGCTCCTGGAACATCTCTTGGTTTTTTAAAAATCCAGGGTCACCAATAAAATAATGTCCTTCGTTTAACCTAAATGTTTGAATAAACGAACTTATTCCTTCTTCATCTACATCATCATCAATGACTATTTCAACCGAGTTGCCATTGCTATGAAAATCAAATTCACCTGTTTGATTAAGCCGTACGACTGGTACATTAAACTCGCCTACTGTCAAAAATTGTTTCATTCCCTTCAAAACTTCAGATTCATGATCATCAAATAACAGGTAGTAGTTAAACTTATCCCCATCTGCCTGAAGTATGTTTGCAATTAGCTCAAAATGCTCTTTGCTTTGCTCATCATCAAACATGACAACGAATGACTCGTGATAAGATACCATTTGAAAAGGCGTCATTATCTTCTCTTTAAATCGTAGCATCAATTGTTCACAGCGCTTTCCCGTCACTTTTGCTCCTTTAATTGTTCCCACTCCATATGTTTTCCAGTGTGAAACAGCTTTTTGTGGAATAACGACTATATTTGAAGATGATACGTATAAGCTCATTTCCCCATCTCCTTTGCCATTCTGCATTTTTTCACCTTTTACTAATTAGAGACTTTTGGCTCATTCACCTGCAAAAAACGTATAAATTCATTAAAACCTTTTTGTTTGCTTTAATCTTACAGAATACATACCTAGATACACACCTAGCTTTTACGATTAAAATGGCTAATACTTGCTAATCATAGAATGTGATGGTAATTTTATATAAGAATATAATTGCTATACTTTTCAATTACTTTAAAATGATAGGTGAGAATATTGGAACAACGTGAACATCGCAAACGACATAAACAGAGAAAGAAAAAGCGAATGAGAAGATTTTTTCTTTTTTGCTCTGTAGTACTGATTGCTTTAGCTGGATATGTTTTTTATCAATATCAACAAGGGTTGGCTGAAGCAGACGGCGACTTTCAAAAAGATGGACAATTTGAATTTAACGGTAAAAGCGCCAATTTAGATACTATGAACGTTCTTCTTTTAGGGATTGATTCGCGTGGGGAAGAACATTCACGTGCTGATACAATTATGATTGCGCACTATGACAAGGATAATAACCAGCCAAAGATTGTATCTCTTATGCGAGATAGTTATGTAGATATCCCCGGGTATGGAAAAAATAAAATCAATGCAGCATATGCATTTGGGGGACCTGAGCTTTTGCGCAAAACAATAAAGGAAAATTTCGGTATCGATGTGAATTACTATGCGGTAGTAGATTTTAAAGGCTTCTCAAAAGTTGTAGATACAATTGCTCCAAATGGTATTGAAGTTGATATTAACCAAAGAATGTCCCATGGTATCGGGATGACCTTAGAACCGGGAAAGCAGACGCTTCACGGTGAAGAGCTATTAGGCTATGTGCGATTTAGACATGATAGTCAAAGTGACTTTGGACGGGTTCAAAGACAGCAAGAAGTTTTAGGTAAACTTACAGAAGAAGCGTTATCGCTTCAAACAATAGCTAAAGCACCTAAGTTATGGGGAATTATTGATCCCTATGTGGATACAAATGTACCTCCAAAGACCTTCGTATCTATAGGAAAAGATTTCTTACTTGGAAGCTCAAATGAACTTGATTCGCTTCGCATCCCTGTTGACGGTGCATTTATCAATGAACGTGTTTCAGGAGCAGGCGCTGTACTACGATTAGATTTAGAAAAGAACAGGCAGGAAATTCAAACATTCTTAGATTAAAAAGACCCAAAAAGCAGACAGTTTTCTGCTTTTTGGGTCTTTTTTTTATGTTCATACATATATTAGTTACGCTACGGAAACACGACAACGAAATCCGTGTCTACTGGAGGGACCAATGTGAAACTATATCAATATGCTCAGCGTAAAACTGATTCTATGCTTTATCAGTCTTATCATTTCAACACCATTCTTTCTCAGACGGGAGATGTAAAAATAAATTACATTTCATTAGCACCTTATGATTACGCGCCTAAAACTGAAGCCACGATTCCCAAACTACTCTTAATTATAAGCGGAGAAGGATGGATTGCTAACAGTGAAGGTCGAATTTATGTTAATTTCGGAGAAGCTGTATTTTGGAAAGCCGGTGAATACGTTGAATTTGGTAGCGCGGATGGAATGACCTGTATTAGTATTGAAGGCTTCGAAATTTCTCCAGACACGTGGCTACAAGTACTACATAAAGGTACGACCTCATCATAAAGAAAGCCGAGTCATTGCTCGGCTTTCAATTAATTTCAGTCTGATACTAACCCCTTTTTAACCAAGAACTTGCGGGCTACCTCTTCTGCTGTTTTCCCTTCAGCATTGACTTCATAATTCATTTTACGCATTTCTTCATCATTGATTTTCCCTGCTAGCTTATTGAGAATCTCCTTTAACTCAGGATGCTCTTTTAACGTTTCTGCTCTTAAGACAGGCGCACCTTGATAAGGGGGAAAGAACTTTTCATCATCTTCTAGAACTGCTAAATCATACTGTTCAATTTCTGGGTCTGTTGCATATGCATCCAATAAATTAATATCACCTGTTTGAACTGCATTATAGCGAAGCTTTGGTTCCATCGTTTTAACATTGTTTAACGCTAAGCCATACTCTTTTTGAAGACCTGCATATCCATCTTCTCGATCCTTAAATTCAAGGGTAAAGCCAGCCTTTACTTGATCAGCCACGTTTGTTAAGTCTGAAATAGTTTTGACGTTATTTTGCTCTGCAAACTCTTTTGTTACTGTTAATGTATACGTGTTATTAAAAGCCATCGGTTGAAGATAGACTAAATCAAATTCTTCCTTTAATCCTACTTTGGCTTGTTCGTATACTTCACTGGCATCTTTACTATTAGGTTGCTCTTTTAAATGCGTAACAAGCGCTGTTCCAGTATATTCTGGGTAAATATCAATTTCTTTATTACGAAGAGCTTCAAATACAAAAACTGTTTTTCCCAATGACGAACGTAAGTCTACTTTCATATTCGTTTCGTCTTCAATTAACTGTTTATACATATTAATTAAAACATCTGGTTCTGCACCAAGTTTCCCACCTATTACAAGATCTGGCTCAGTTGCTTTCATAGCTATAAACGGGGATGCAAGAATTAATACTAAAATAGCAATCATAATGATAGGACGTTTTTTCGAACCCTTCTTTGAAGAATTTTCAATTGTTCGAAGAACCACGTCAAAGACAATTGCTAATAGTGCTGCTGGAATAGCACCTAATAAAATAAGAGCATTATCACTTCGGTCAATTCCTAATAGAATTAAGCTACCTAATCCACCTGCACCAATTAATGCAACGATGGTTGCTGTTCCGATGATCAAGACCATCGCTGTACGAATACCAGCCATAATAACTGGAAGAGCCAAGGGTAGCTCGACTTTTATCAGTCGCCTAAATGAATTCATTCCCATCGCTCTTGCTGCTTCAATTAAAGATGGGTCTACTTCTTTAATTCCTGTATATGTATTACGAACAATTGGTAATAAAGCATAGAGAAATAAAGCAATAACAGCGGGAACGGTTCCTATTCCTACTACTGGAATTAATAACCCTAATAAAGCTAATGAAGGAATCGTTTGTAGAACAGCCGTTACGCCGATAATAGGCTCAGCAATTCGCTCATGCCTGGTTAAGTACAGGCCAAGAGGTACGGAAATTAATACTGCAATTAATAGCGCTAGTACGGAAATTTGAACATGTTCAAGCAGTGCTTGAACAAGCGCATCTCCCCTTTGTTCTAACAAAGTAGTTAAGCCATTCATTATACCACCGCTCCTTCTTTTGATCTATTAGACAAGAAGGCAAGGATGTTTTTGCTCGTTACAATACCAATTTTTTTTGAACCTTTATAAACACCAACACAATCGTGCTTTTGTAAAAGCTCTACAGCTTCGCCAATAGATGCAGATGATTTTAAATGTACAGGAGCTTCAATCTTTTCAAAATCTTGCTGATTTGTTTCATTAACAAATACTTCTAATGGTTGAAGCAATACGCTTCCCTGATTACCGATAAATGATTTTACGAAATCATTTTTAGGGTTTTGAACAAACTCTTTTGGTGTGCCAATTTGAACTACTTCCCCATCTTTCATTAAACAGATACGATCTCCAAGAGTCATGGCTTCGCTAATATCATGCGTAACAAAGACGAATGTCTTTTTTATCTTTTCTTTTAAAGCTAAAACGTCCTGCTGCAGCTGATCACGACTTAGCGGGTCTAGTGCACTGAAAGGTTCGTCCATAAGAATAACAGGAGGATCGGCTGCGAGAGCTCTAGCTACACCAATGCGCTGCTGTTGCCCACCTGAGAGCTCAAAAGGCTTGCGGTTTCGGTATTGCTTCGGGTCCAGTCCAACCAGTTCCAAGAGTTCATCTACACGCTTTTTGATTTTATTCTTTTTCCACCCCTTCATCTCAGGTACTACCGCGATGTTTTCCGCAATGGTCATATGAGGAAATAAAGCAATTTGCTGGAGGACATACCCAATTTCCCAGCGCAGCTCATTAATGTTGTAATCCGTTACTTTTTTATCCGCTATGTATAAATCACCACTAGTCACATCATGAAGACGATTAATCATTTTAAGCGTCGTTGTTTTCCCACATCCACTAGGACCAATAAGAACAAAAAACTCCCCTTGCCTTATTTCTAAATTAATGTCTTTGACAGCTGTGGTGCCATCTTCATACTGCTTTGAAACATTTTTAAATGTGATCAAATTTAGATGCACTCCTCGTTCAGTTTTTATCGATAACCTCTTTTACCCTAGTTTTCTTTCCATTAAACATTTTTACATTTTATCTATTTTTAGGAAAATAAATACTTTGATGAGTACAAAAAAACGAGACCCTCAAAAGGTCCTCGTTTTACTACACGTATTATGCTAGCGACAGGGATTGAACCTGCGACCTCTTGCTTACCATGCAAGTGCTCTACCTACTGAGCTACGCCAGCGTCAATCGTAATTATATCATATTTTTCTATTCTTTGAAACATTTTATTTCATTTATTATCCAAAATGTATCTATCTGATTCACTATAATCTACAAAAATTCAAATGAATGTAAGAATATCTAACAATAAAAATGAGAATTTTCTAAAAATGAGTTACACTGGTAAAACATTCAAGAAACTAGAAAGGAAGAAGATAAATGGACCAACAACAAACGCTTAAAAAATCTCCCCCAAAAACACCTTATCCGCGTGACTGTACGTTTAGCAAGGAGGATTGGACGACTCTTTCGACCTATTGGTATCCCATCGCACAAGCAGCTGAGGTAAACGAAAAGCCGCTTAGCGTTAAGCTATTAGATGTCAATTTAGTTGTATATCGCACTAAAAAACAAGTTGTCGTAGCTCGAGACCTCTGCGTTCATCGTGGCACTCCCCTTAGTATGGGTTGGGTAGAAGAGGAGGAAATTGTATGTCCTTATCACGGATTTCGCTATAACACAGAAGGAGCTTGTACATCGATACCAGCGCATCCTGATGCAAATATATCTCCTCGCCTCTGCATGACGGTTTACCCTGTTATCGAGCAATTTGGACTCATTTGGACATCGTTAACAGGCGAAATGGATAACATTCCACAGTTTCAGGCTTGGGATGACCCTGACTTTCAACAAATTGTTTGTCCTAGCTTTGATATAGGGGGTTCGGCAGGTCGACAGATGGAAGGCTTTTTGGATGTTGCACATTTTGCCTGGGTTCATACGGATACATTTGGCGATCGAAACAATGCCTTTGTTCCCAGATATAAGGTTGATAAAACAGACTATGGTTTAAACGTGGAATACTTAAGCACTGTAAGCAATTACTCTAAAGAACAAGCACACTTAAATCCAGAAAACTTTAAATGGCTGCGGGTATTTGACGTGTACCCACCTTTCACTGCTACACTAAAAGTTTATTTTCCTGAAGGTGGCCAGCTTTGGATTATGAATGCGGTTTGTCCAGTTTCCGCTCGTGAAACGCGCTTATTTGTACCTATTGCTCGCAACTTTGACAAAGATTCTCCTGTTGAAGGTGTTTATGACTTTAACCTTCGGGTATTCGATGAAGATCGCGAAATGGTTGAAAACCAAAAGCCCGAAGATCTCCCTCTTGATTTACAAATGGAAGCTCATATCGCAGCTGACCAAACATCCATTGCTTATCGAAAGCTACTAAAATCAATGGGGCTAAGCTTTATTTATACAAGTTAATTAAAAACGCGTCAGGCTAAAACTTGACGCGTTTTTATTACTCATATTTAATTCGAGCATACATGCATAAATCAACAAACATCCCTTTTGACTTTTCAACTTTTCGCAGAGTTCCCTCATACTGAAAATGATTTTTCTCTAGTAAATGAATGGACGCCTTGTTTGCTGGCTCTACTTTAGCCGATACCCTAACCATATCAAGGCTCACAAAACCATAATGAACCAATTGTTGAACTACCTCTGAACCATATCCTTGTCCCCAAAATACTTCGTCTATTTCATAGCCAATTTCTACATGCTGGTTATGAGTATCTATTTGATTAAATCCGCATGAACCAATAATCTTTGCTTGCTCTTTATGAAAGATTGTGTAGCGTAGTGCTTTTTGTTCCTTCGCTAGATTCTGTAGAAAAGCAATCATTTCCCTTGCTTGCTTTTCATCACAAAAAGAATCAATATTCATGAATTCAGTAACTTTTTGATTAGACCAAATTTTAAAAAGCTCCGGTGCGTGCTCAAGTTGGATTGGGGTTAGACAAATACGTTCACCTTGAAGAGATTGCCACATAACTCCTCATTCTCCTTTCAAGACTCATCATACTTTTTCACTATACAACGAACATATTCATAAAAAAAGGTAAGGTTCACTTATAAGTGAACCTTACCTTTTTTATTTTATTTAGCAAACTGTTCTCTTTTAACAGCTTGTTGGTCTTGTGTAACTCCGCTAACTGTTACTCGCTTCATAAAGAGCGATAAGACTAATGCCACCACTATAAGTATCGATGAAATTAAAAATGAATCATTGATCCCTTCAACCATGGCCTGCAGTCCAATTTGCTGTTGCAAATCAGCCGTTGGTGCAACGGCTCCATTACTCATTGCCTCTTTTGCTAATTCTTCTGCATGAAATTCTGTGCGGTTAGACATAACCGTTACAAGTAAAGCTGAACCAATAGCTCCTGACACTTGTTGTAACGTATTATTCATCGCTGTGCCGTGCGGATTAAATTGCTGTGGAAGCTGATTTAATCCGTTTGTCATAATGGGCATCATAACCATTGACATACCAAACATACGAGCCGTGTATAGGATAATTAGCTCCGTATATGTAGTTGTCAATGATAATTGACTAAACATATACGTCGTAACACCTGTGATAGCTAACCCAATTACAGCTAGCACGCGTGCGCCAAATTTATCAAACAGCTTGCCTGTAATTGGAGACATAATCCCCATCACTAAGGCTCCCGGTAATAACAATAATCCTGAATCTAAGGGCGAAATCCCTCGAGCACTCTGTACGTACATTGGTAGCAATAGCATTGCAGAGAATAATGCCATCGTAATAACAATTGAGATGGCAGATGACAATGCAAACATTGGATATTTAAAGATACGAAACTCTAGCATTGGTTTTTCAAGCTTAAACTGGCGAGTAATAAATAAAACCAACCCAATTACTCCAACGATAATCGTTCCGTATACTTCTAGTGATCCCCAGCCTTTATCTCCAGCTGAACTAAACCCGTACAGTAAACCACCAAATCCAAATACCGAAAGAATTAAAGAAAGCTTATCTAACTGAATATCTACCTTTTCTTTTTGATCTTTCAACAAGAAAAATGCTAATACAAGAACAACAAATGCAATTGGCGTCACAACGTGAAATAGCATTCTCCAGTCATAATGCTCAATTAACCATCCTGAAAGAGTTGGGCCGATTGCAGGTGCAAAAATCATCACCAATCCAAAAATACCCATTGCTCCCCCGCGCTTTTCAATTGGAAAGCTCGTTAACAGCACATTCATTAATAGCGGCATCATAATAGCTGCTCCTGATGCTTGAATAACACGTGCAGCTAACAATACTCCAAATTCCGGCGCTACTCCAGCTACTACTGTACCCGTTGTAAAAAGAGCCATCGCTGTTAAAAACAAGCCACGGACCGAGTATCGTTGAATTAAAAAAGCAGTGGTTGGAATCATGATACCATTGACAAGCATATAACCTGTCGTTAACCACTGAACGGTTGATGTTGTTACTCCTAACTCATTTTTTATAGATGGTAAAGCAATGTTTAATAATGTCTCATTAAGTAATGAAATAAATGCTCCTATAAGTAAAATACCAATAATTCCATATGGTGGTTTTTTTGTAGTTTGCATAAAGTTCCTCCTCTCACTAAACCGTAAGTATATTTTTTTATACTATAAGTTCACATATTGTATATTATACCTTCAGTTCATTTTTTGCAACAAAAAAAAGCTGTGATTTTAAAAGAGTTTGTGTAAACGTTTTTTCTCTTGTATCATAAATAAATAGACAGCTAGTACACTTTTATTGCAGGTGATGAAATGAATAAAAAACAAGAATTGATGCTAAAGAGCGCTCATAAGCTCTTTGTTGAAAAAGGATTCCAAGCAACATCTATACAAGATATCGTTGAAGATAGCGGCATTTCAAAAGGTACGTTTTATAATTACTTTTCGTCTAAGAATGAGCTAGTCATTAAAATTTTCGAGTCGGTTTATGATGAGTTAGAAACCAAAAGAAATGAATTTTTAATTGGCCAAAACCGTTCAGACTTAGATATATTCATTAAGCAAATTGAACTTCAGGTACAAATGCACCATCAAAATCAATTGTTTACACTATTTGAAGAGATTTTCTTTTCGAATAACGCTGAGCTAAAGGAGCATTTTAAACAAGCTCAGCTTTACGAATTACACTGGCTTTACAATCGATTAATTGACTTATTTGGCTCAGATAAAAAAGCTTACTTACTGGACTGCGCCATTATGTTTTTAGGCATTCTACACCGCAACTTTCACTACAGCGTCATGGCACACCATAACCAAATTGACGCACCTAAAATCATTCGTTATACCGTCGACCGATTAGTTCATCTAGTGAAAAATGTCTCTACTAGCCAAGAAATGCTTTTTGATCCTGACTTGCTAACACAGTGGATTCCTTTTCACAATCATTCTCCTCAAACAACAGAACAAAAGATTCGAGCCTCTATCTTATTAGTAACAAAAGAAGCGGAAGATGCTGATGATGTAGACAAGCCAAAAATTATTGAATTACTAACATTCTTACAAGAAGAGCTTATTCGTCAGCCTCAAATACGCTCGTTTGTCATTAGCAGTACTTTGCATGCTTTAAGCGAAACAGTAGTCGGTACATCAGAGGAGTTTAAACAGTTAAAAAACCTTATTCAACTCTTAATTGAAGAACAAAAAGAGCCACCTATGTAGGTAGCTCTTTTGTTTATTTTAAAGGCTTATTATTTTTAATATTTAATCCTAAGCCAAACGGGTATAGCGTTTCGCCTTTATTTGTGACAGAAGGAATAGCTACGGGAAGCTTTCCTTTTGGATCAGAAGCTCCAAAAATGGTTTTAACACCCGCTGGAATATTTGGCTGACGATAGCGTCCATTCGTGTATCCTTTAAAACCGTACACCGCCAAAACAGCATTAGCTTCTTCAAAATTTGCTATGTCATAAGGATTTCGCACACTGATTAATACAAACTTTTTACTCTGTGATTGACTGTAATTCATAACGGCTCTTGGGAAAGCTGTTGCCCATTTGGATGAATCTTGAATTGTGTCATCAATTACCCCATCGTTCACTGCCGGGTCATTTTTCACTATATATGAACCTGTGATAACATAATCAGCTTCATTTATCTTCTCTTTAGTTTCCTCTGTAAACGTCTTATTTTCAAATTCTAAACGTTCTACATCTACTGACTTAATCCTTTTTTTATCTATTAGCTCTTGAATTGTGCGCGCCATTGCATCCGTCTGGTCTTTGAAAGGGGCAACCACCAATACTTTTTCATGTTTTTTAGGTTTAAATGGCAAAGTACGCTTTTCATTTTTTAGTAATGTCACCGCTTCTTCTGCCATTTTTTCTTCTGCTTTTACATGCTCCTTGTTTCCTACTACCCTTAGAGCATTTTTCACTTTTTTATCTACATTTTGATCAGTTGCTTCGTAAATGCCTCTCTTTATTTTCAAATCAATAATTCGTTCGGCAGAGTCATTGATCTCAGCCATTGGAATTTCTCCACTATGGACTGCGTTTATTACTCCGCTATAAACATCCTCTAAATTCTTTTCCATTTCAATAGAGTTGACTTGAGCGGGCATAAGTGCAATATCTACGCCAGCATTAATAGCCATAATAACAGCCTCTTCTTGGCCGAAATTATCCGAAATAGCTTTCATATTTAATGCATCTGTAACTACAATTCCATTGTATCCAAGCTCTTTTCGTAAAAGATCGGTTATAATCCCTCTCGATAATGTAGCTGGAACCGTAATTTGTTGACCATCCTTTTTACTTGTATACGTTGTGTCATCGAGGGCTGGAAATTGTAGATGCGCCGTCATAATCATGTCTACACCTGCATCCATCGCTTGTTTAAAAGGATAAAGTTCCACTTCATCTAAGCGCTTTTTATCATGTGATACAACAGGTAAACCGTAATGGCTATCTACCGCGGTATCTCCATGTCCTGGGAAATGCTTGGCTGCCGTTGCAATATTTTGTTTTTGTAATCCTTTAATTGTTTGAACACCTAATTTTGCTACTAACTTTGGGTCTGAGCTAAATGACCGGACACCAATCACCGGGTTTCCTGGGTTATTATTCACATCAATCGTCGGAGAAAAATTTACGTTAATGCCCAAAGAGGACAGCTCTTTACCGATAATCTCTCCAGTTTTATATGCATTTCGTTCTCTTCTAGTAGCACCAAGCGCCATATTTCCTGGCAGATTGGTTCCCGACTGTAGCCTTGTAACAATTCCACCTTCTTGATCGATTGTAACAAGAAGAGGAATATCTTCACTGGCACTTTGCAAACCATTAACCAATCGAACTGTTTGTTCAGTATCTACCACGTTTTCAGCGAACAAGATTACGCCGCCAATATGGTATTTTTTTATAATACTTCCTACTTCATCATTCATTTCAGTAAATCCAACAGCCATTTTATCCCCTTGCTTCTTCCAGTTACGAAAATCTGGCATCAGCATTTGACCAACTTTTTCTTCTAGCGTCATTTCTGAAACAATGCTTTTAGCATCAAGCGTTTCTTCTGCTGATACTAAAGGAGTCTTAAATGGGATAAGGATTGAGGTAGCTAAAGCTGCTACAAGCCCTACAGACATCACTTTTTTCATAAAATCCCTCTCCTTTTCATTTTATTTATAAAGTAAATATCCTTTTCGCAACTTTTGAAATTCGTTTATCTCCGGCTTCCACTCTGCGACAATTTCTTGAATTGACTTTCCACTTTCAATGCTTTCCCTAACTGAATTATTGCCCGCTAGCAAATCAAAGAATGGTTTATTTCCAGCGTTAAACGCAAAGTGGTTTGGGTATAAATCATGAATAGTTTTTACAATTGCTACCCCTGTTTTAACAGGTTCATATGTTGATTCATTAATTACGTGAATTTCAATTCCTCCTGAAAGTTTGCCACTATGCTTAGAGAAAGAAGGAGTGAAATAGGATGGACGAAACGTCACGCCTGGAAGTGCAAGTTTATTGAGCTCTTCAGCTAAATTACCTCCGTTAATAAAAGGTGCTCCAATGGTTTCAAATGGCTTAGTTGTTCCTCTTCCCTCTGAAACATTTGTACCCTCAATTAACGAAGCTCCCGGATATACAAGCGCTGTATCTGCTGTTGGCATGTTTGGTGAGGGAGCAACCCATTCTGTAGGCAAATCTTTTGCTGTCATTGATCGTTTCCAGCCTTTCATTTTGACTACGTTTAAATCAGCTCCAATATTAAACTCTTGATTAAATAATTGTGCTAATTCACCTACTGTCATACCGTGACGAATTGGAATAGGATACATGCCAACAAATGAAGTATACTCCTCTTGTAAAACCGGTCCTTCTATCTTCTGACCACCTAAGGGATTCGGTCGATCTAGAACAACGATAGGAATGTTATTTTCTTTTGCAGCTTCCATTGCGTAGGCCATTGTATAAATATAAGTGTAAAAGCGAGTTCCTACATCTTGAATATCAAAAACCAGCACTTCAACACCCTTTAGCATTTCAGGCGTTGGCTTTTTAGTTGGACCATACAAACTGTACACAGGAAGCCCCGTTTTTTGATCAATATAGAACTCTACGTGCTGACCAGCTTGAGCATCTCCTCTCACTCCATGTTCTGGTCCGTATAGTGAGACAAGATCAAAAGCTTTATGTTCATTAAAAATATCAACAATACTTTTAAGCTCTTGATTAACACCTGTTGGGTTTGTAATGAGTCCTACTTTTTTTCCTTCTAAAAGTTGTAACTCATCTTCTAAAAGAACTTCAACACCTAACTTAAAACTCTGTTTCTTCCCAGGTCCCTTTGCTTCACTGGGTGAAGTGAAAAAAGGTACTGCTATACTAACTAAAAGAACAGCTATTAAAACTCCCATTGACCATCTCTTCATTTATAATCCGCTCCATTTCGTTTATAGTTTGAAATGGTTCCTTCTCATGCTGCAGAGTATAAAATGTCTAAAAAGGATACCTATTAGGTTTTGCAAATAAAAATCTTTTATTCTCTTATTAACCTGAGACTATAGGCTTGCTGAGCAAGTTCTAATAACTCTATATCTTCTGGATGAATATGTCCTATTACGTTAACTCGCTCATCAGCCGGCAAGTCATTCAAACCAATGTGAACTTCACCTTGGTATCTTCCATACCGCTCATTGTCCATCGTAATGGTTCCTCGCGGTCGCCTAATTGTTTGACTTGGCTTTATGCTCTGACTTGTACGCGTTCCTTGTAATCGCACAACGTCTCGTGAGCGATCAGGACGTAGTTGGTATGTACATGCTGGCAGCGTTTCCGTCACCATACGAAGAGTTAATATCCTATGCTTATTCCAATCGGCTAACGCATTTACTATCTCTTCATTGAATTCAGGATCTCCAATATAAATACTGCTAATCCCTTCTTCGACTAGACAGACTGCTGCTAACAGCGTGTTTGTGGTACGATGCTGTTCTAAAGTAGGTAACCCTTCAAACAAAGGTCCTCGTTTTTCTTTTTGCCCTGCCACAAACGCAATGATTGGAATCTGCTGTTGAAAAAACATGTGATTTTGCTGTCGAAAAAACACTTCATCCAATCCCGTTTCACGTCTTGGATAAAAGTTGTGCCATCCAACTAACTGATTTGCTTCTATGCCTGCTGTAACCAACGCAGTAAGAAAACTTTCTGACACTGTACTGGCATTAACAGCTAACTTAAAAAACTGAGAAAGGTAAATAATATCTTCTACTTCAAACCCATCGTCTAACCGAATACCCGTTACGCCTAAGGTGACTAAATCTTCTAATTGAGGAATCTGCAGATGAATAGGTGTATGTTTAGAAACATCAGCATAAACTTCCATTTCATGCTGTTTTGCTACTTGCAGTAAATGTTTAGCTTTTTGAGCAAGATGGCCTGTTTCTTCAGGAATGTGAAGCGAGGTAAACGCTCGCTTCACACCTTTTTTACTTGCTTCCATAATTCTTTGTTCAGCGAACTGATCGTTTAAATAAAAAGAAATACCTATCAATCGAACTCTCCTGCCATTTCATCTTTAAATCCAAATCCGTATGTGAATAAAAATCCTGCTATATATGCAATCAATAATCCAACTAGATATAAAATAATTTGATGTGCATGAACAAGGAACGTTAACGGTAACCCTGAAACCCCTACCGCAACAGTTGCAATATTAAAATATGCTTGGAAAGCACCTCCAACTCCAGCACCTAAACAAGCCGTTAAGAACGGTCGTCCTAGTGGCAGTGTTACTCCAAAGATAAGTGGTTCACCAATTCCTAACATTCCTGAAGGTAACGCTCCACCAATTGCTCGTTTTAAACGTTTTTTCTTTGTCTTTGCATAAATAGCAAAAGCGGCTCCTACTTGACCCGCTCCGCCCATCGCAAGAATAGGTAATAAAGGGTCATCCCCGATTGAATTGATGAGTTCTAAGTGGACAGGCGTTAACCCTTGATGTAGTCCCGTTACAACAAGCGGTAAGAATGCTGCCCCTAGTACAAAGCCAGCCACAATCCCTCCTAAGTCAAGCACGCTCAGTAACCCTTTTGTAATTAAATCTGAAATGAATCCTCCAAGAGGCATAAAGACGATATACGTAACAATTCCAGTAACAAGAAGAGCTACAGTAGGTGTTACAATAACATCCAAAGATTGAGGTACAAACGGTCGAACTTTTTTCTCAACAATGGCAATAAAAATAGCGGCAAATAATACGCCAATTAAACCGCCTCGACCAGGCAATAACGCTTCTCCAAAAAGCTGAATGTCTCCCACCGCTGGATTTATAACTAAAATACCAGCCAGACCTCCTAAAGCTGGTGATCCACCAAACTCTTTTGCTGCGTTAATCCCAACTAAGATACCTAGATAAGCAAATAAACCGCTTCCAATAGCTGTTAGAATTAAAGCCAGCTGTGAATCTGCTGCTAACCACTCTGCCTGCACAACTGACTTTGTAATTCCTGTAATTAATCCAGAGGCTACAAGAGCTGGAATTAATGGAATAAAAATACTTGCGATTCTTCGTAAAAACAGCTTAAACGGTGTTTGATTTTTTGCTTTTAGTTCACTCTTCTTTTGAGCAGCTCGTTCGCTTAAATCAAGACCACCAGCTTCATCTATCAGCTGACCAAATGCTTCTGTTACCACCGTAACTTTACCCGGTCCCAAAATAATTTGAAGCGTCTCTTCTTCTACGACTCCTAATACACCTTCCGTACGCTTAATAGTGTCTAAGTTTACTAGACTGGCATCTATTACTTTTACTCTTAAACGCGTCATACAATGAGTATATTCGTTAATATTACTAGCGCCTCCGAGATTTTCTAATATTGATTTTGCTAACACTTTATTTTCTGTTGACATGCTAGCTCCCCCTTTGTTTTACTGTTTCTCCAAAGTTTTGATGTATAGAACCTTACTTTTGTTTATCTTTTAAGAATTGAATTGCTTCTCTTGTACGATCTATATATCCAACAGTTTCATCATATTTCGTACTTGCCATGGCCAAAAACAGTGTATCAATGACGTAAAGCTGAGCCAACCTTGATGAAGTAGCTGCACTTCGAAACGGCGCTTCTCTTGTATAGGAAGTATGAAGTGAAATATCTGTTAGAGCTGATACTGACGATAACCCTTGCTTTGTTAAGCTAATGGTTGTTAAACCTCGCTTTTTTGCTAAGGATAAAATATTAATAACCTCAGATGTTTCTCCTGAAAAAGAAATCCCTACGACAACATCATCAGCTCCTGCATTTGCAATTAAAGTCGCTACTATATGCACATCAGTAAAGGCTGTCGCTCCCTTATTCACTCGTAAAAACTTCTGCTGCGCATCCATGGCAATGATGTGAGAAGCTCCAACACCAAAAAAGTGTATGGTTCTTGCCTTGCTTAAAGCGCTAACGGCTCTTTCAATTTCTTCGTGCTGTAATAGCTCAGAAGTATCACTAATGCTTTGAACGCTATTAATTGTTGTTTTTTTTACAATAGATTGTATCGTATCGTGAGGTGTAATATCACGATATCCTTGCTCCACTTTTGTGCTTAAATCTCCTGCTATCCGAACCTTTAAATCTTGAAACCCCTTTACACCCAACGATTTACAAAGGCGAATAACAGCAGCTCCGCTAGCACCTGCTAATGAACCTAATTCACCAGCTGTGTAATCCATCACGGCTTCAGGTTGAGCTAAAATATATTCTGCGATTTTCTTCTCAGAAGCAGGTAGCTGTGGAAGTAGAGCGTGAATGATTCTTAATCCGCCTGTCGCCATTTTTCTCTCTCCTTTTCACTTGCTGCGCTCGATTGCTTTTCTAACGTACCCATCATTTTTTTCTAGGAGAGTTCGTGCTTCTTCAACTGTTGTTTGCGTTTTAATCATAACAATAGCTGTCTTCACTTCATTATTAGCCTCTTCTAGCGCTTTTTTCGCTTCTTCATATGGTGCTGCTGTTACTTTTTCGATAATTCCAACTGCTCGTTCTTTTAACTTGTAATTACTTACATTTACGTCAACCATTAAATTTCCATATGCTTTTCCGAGTTTAATCATAGAAGCCGTTGAAATCATATTTAAAATCATTTTATGAGCTGTTGCAGACTTTAAACGTGTTGATCCTGTTAAAATTTCAGGGCCTACAATTACTTCTATTGCTCGATCCGCCACTTGCGAAATAGCTGCATTTTCATTACACGATAAGGCAATGGCTTTCGCTCCAATGCTTTTCGCATACCGCAAAGCTCCAATTACATACGGGGTTCTTCCACTAGCAGCGATTCCAATAACCGTATCAGCGCTTGTTAATTCAATTCTTTGTAGATCCTGCACACCGCCTTCTTCACTATCTTCTGCTCCTTCAGCCGCTTTTGTAAATGCACCTGCTCCTCCAGCCATAATTCCTTGTACAGCGGATGGATGCGTACTAAAAGTAGGAGGACACTCGACAGCATCTAGAACACCTAATCGACCACTTGTACCAGCGCCGATATAAATGAGTCGACCACCGGCTTTTAAAGACTGGACGACATATTCAACGGTTGCTTCGATATCTGGTAAAACTGCATTAACAGCTACAGCTACTTTTTGATCTTCTTCGTTCATAATACGTAAAATATCAGCTGTATTTTCAGCATCGATATTCATTGTGCGTTCGTTGCGAGATTCTGTTGTTAGTATTGTTAGGTTTCTGTCCATGACTTTTCCTCCTGTAAAACAGTTAAATTTACATTCATTATAATTTCATTAAAATAAAATTTCAATAACTAATTAAACTTATTAAAATAAAATTTCAAATAGAACTTTTTCTTTTCTACGTAAAAAAAACATGCGCTGATTAACAATCTGCACATGCTTCTAAGCACCGATTTATTTTCCCCCTGTATATGAACTGTAATCGTAAAATCTACACGCTTTGGAAAGTAGTTTTTGAGCTTAATTGTTTCATATAAAACCCCGTCATAAATAAAGCGTTCACGTAAAATTTCAATTGATTCACGCCATAAGATAAGGTTTTCTTCATTTTTTATATGGGGATTGGTTAATCGAATAGTTGCCATATAATTTTCATCAGCATCTGAAGCTAATAGAATTGGATCCTCACCATTTATCTTTATGTTAAGTCCACTCAAAAAGCGAGTGTCCTTCGTATACAAACCTAAACCGTACTGATGATTTTTGGTTATATTTCCCATTTGATCTGTTAACAGAAATAAATCATTTTCTTTAATTACACGATAATCCATTACTCCTCCTCCTATTTACCAAAACGTTTTGGATTTACTTCACAAGGAAAATCCGAAACGTTTCGGATTTTCCTTGTATTAAAAACCACTTATTCGTGGCTTTTAGCTGTCGTTTCTCTAATAATAAGTTCTGTTTCTAAATATCGCTCCATATTTGTAGAACGATTCTCTAATATCTCAATCAATAAATCTGCGGCTTCATATCCTATCTGATACACTTCTTGCCCTACTATTGTAAGTTGAGGTGATGAGTAAGCAGCAAGCACAATATTATCGTAGCCCACGATAGAAATCTGATCAGGTACACTTCGCCCTAAACGCTTACAAGCCTTTAATGCACCTAATGCCATCAAATCACTTGCACAAAAAAGAGATGTGATTTCTTCGTTATTTTTTAATAGCTCATACGCTTGTTGTTCTGCAACGGCTTCTTCAAACTCCCCGTTTACAACCCAATTTTCACGTATATCAATACCATGCTTTTCCAACGTGTCTAGATACCCTCTAAGCCTTTCTTGACTCACAAACGCATCCTCACTTCCGTTTACCATTCCGATGTGCACATGTCCTAATTGCACTAAATGTTCAACTGCTTTCTTAGCCCCTAGCTTGTTATCTGTTGTCACATAACCAACTAAATTGGAACGAATCGGGATATCGACAAGGACACAGGGAATGTTGCTTTCAAGCACTTCCGTTAGATACGGATCATCCTTTTTAATTCCTTGAATGATTGCCCCATCCACTCTTCTTTCTTTGCAAAGCTGCGTATACGTTTTTTCGCGTTGTTTTGTTGTATTGGTATTAAATAAAATTAAATCATAGCCTAAAAGAGAGGCTCTTTCATTTACTCCACATAAAACTTCAAACGTAAAATTATCTTTGACACTTTCTCGACTAATTCCTGAAACAAGTAGACCGATTGTCTTCGACTTTTGCATGACCAAACCACGAGCTAAAGTGTTTGGGCTATAATTCAGCTTCTTAGCTACATTTATAATCTTTTGCCTAGTCTTTTCATTCACATCGGAATACCCATTTAATGCACGAGATACCGTCGTAATAGAGACGCCTGCAACTTTCGCAATATCTTTTATAGTTGTCAATTACACTTCCTCCAAAACGTTTCGGATAACTTATGAGAACATTGTAACGCTTTCAAAATGATTTTTAAAGACAAAAAAAACACCTAAATTAAATTAATCTATTTTAGGTGCTGTTTTTGTACAAAGTGGTAGCTCAATTGAAAAGCATGTTCCTTTTCCTTTTTCACTCTTCACGTGAACCTTCCCCTGCATATAGTGAATAATGCGGAAAGAAACCATTGTTCCTAAGCCCGTTCCTTTTTCCTTGGTTGTAAAATAAGGTTCGCCTAACCGGCTAATCTGCTCACTCGTCATTCCACACCCCGTATCATGAATCTCTACCGTAACTGTTTCTCCGCTTTTTTTCAGCTTTACTTCGAGCTTCCCTCCATTAGGCATTGCTTCAATACTATTTTTGACTAAGTTAATAAAACACTGCTGAAGCTTCTTTCGTTCTCCACACACCTTAGCTTGCCCATGCAAAAGAGAGGGAGGCGGTAAAACGACACCGTTCATATTTGCAAGTGGTTTCATAATTTGTAAAACATGTTGAATTTCTACTCCTACATCTACTTGTTCCGGTCGCTCAGGGGCTGAATTTGCAAAGAGTAAGTAATCATCAATAATATCCTTCGCACGATCAAGTTCATCAATTGCAATTGATAAATACCGCTTTTTTATGGGATTTTGTTCATCTTCCCCTAGCATTTGCATAAAACCTCGACTAGCAGTTAATGGATTGCGCACTTCATGTGAAATACTTGCAGCTAGGTGACTGACGACTTCTAGTTTTTCAGCTTTCACCAATCGTTTAAGAATTGATAGATTGGTTCGAATAGCTTCCCATAGAACCGTAATAACTAGCGTACCAATTACATCTAAGCAAACAAATTCAATCCACAAAAAAGTTGGCAGCGCAATATCAAAAACAAAAATCGAGACTCCCATAGCCAAAAGTGCACCTACGAGACTTATTAATGTACTTGCTATGATTCTTTGTTGCAAAGACATGGCTAAATATTTCTTCGCAATTATGAATAATGGGATACTTAAAATTGGTAAAGATATTAACGTAACGTAAAATCCTACTCCGCCTATTAAAAAACGTATGGTTAAAATCAATACCAAAAGAAAGGTTCCAAATCCCGCTCCCCCATACAGTGTTCCTAAGATATATGGGATACGTCGAAGGTCAATATTATATCTATCAGGGACAATAACGGCATCAACAGGAAAAAGCATGCATAACAAGATAGAAAGGATTGGAAATATTGCTATCGTCCAATTTTTCAACCAATCTATTTGTTTTGCATACTTTAATAAATAGTACATTTGAACTAAAAATAATGGTAATAATATAAATAAAAAGTTAATTAACAAATCTTTTGTGAAAAAGCTCATTCATTCACCGGTCTTTCAACATATTCTTCAACTAGCTCTGCTTATCTACTTGTTAGAATACTGCATTCTCACCTTTTTTTAAATAGCTTTTTCACAATTTGTTACAAATTTGGTTGAATTATTGCGATATTTGATTCACTCTATGGCGAGCGGTTTCATATTCTTCTATCATTTGATTAAAAAGTTCTTGTACAGTTGGAATAGTTGAAATTAAGCCAATAACTTGTCCGGCCCAGCCGAATCCTTCTTTTTCATTGTTTTCGTATATATAACGGCAGTTAGCTTTTCCACTAATTACGTCTTGTAATTCTTCGTACCGATCTCCCATATACTCACGTTCTACAATAGAAAGCGTATAATCTGACTTTAATACGCGCCCGGGTGCACCCAAAGAACGCTTGATAACAATCGTGTCTCTTTCGGTCCCTTCAACAATTGCTTGTTTGTAACGTTCGCCTGCGTGTACACATTCCTTTGTAGCAATAAATCTTGTTCCCATTTCAATTCCCTCTGCTCCGAGAGCAAATGCTGCTAAAAGACCTTGGCCGTTTCCTATTCCCCCACTGGCTAATACAGGAATGGACACTGCTTGAGCTACTCTAGGAATCAGTACCATCGTTCCTAAATCATCTCTTCCAATATGCCCACCAGCTTCTTGACCAACAGCCATAACCGCATCTGCACCTAGCTCTTCTGCTTTTTGTGCTTGCCTTACGTTAGAGACAAGCACCAACGTTTTAATACTAGTGCCCTTTAACTTTTCAATAATTGGCGCTGGATTCGCTCCTGTAATAGAAACAACCGGTACTTGTTCAGTAATTGCTACTTCTAAAAGTTCTTCATAAGAAGTGCCGGTTTGCCCTCCAACAGCAAAGTTAACACCAAAAGGAAAAGAAGTAAGCGCCTTAACCTTATGAATTTCACGGGTAAGGTTTTCTTTTGTCTTTAAAGTCATAGCCGTAATTTGTCCAAGTCCACCTGCGTTTGATACAGCTGCGGCTAGCTCACTATAAGCTAGATAAGCAAGGCCGCCTTGAACGATTGGATAGCGAATTCCTAGTAACTCCGTAACACGTGTTTTCATTAATTGTTCTCCCCTTTCACACCAAACCTATCTTTCATTATGCCAAAAAGTTCCTAGTACCTCTACTATATTCTCCCTCCTTTCTTCTATGTCTTTCGTGAAGCTAAATATATGTTAGAATAAAAGTGGAAATCAGCATGAAAAGAAGGCATACTTCAAATGCATATTTCAATTATTTTAACAATGCTAGCTGTTGGGCTTATTCTAGGCTTTGTAGGAGCAGGAGGTTCTGAATTTATTATCTCTCTTTTAACATTATTTTTTAATGTTCCCGTTCATATCGCTTTAGCCACTGCTCTAGCAGCAATGATTTTCTCTTCTCTTTCAATTGCTATCAGCCACTATCGTGAAGGAAACGTTTCACTTAAATCAGGCATTATTGTTGGGATTGTAGGGGCTTTGGGAGCATGGCTCGGCTCGCACTTTTCAAGCTTTATACCAGATGATCAGGTTATTATCAACAGGGCTTCTTAGATATTCAATTATTATTTGAGGTAGTTGTAGGAACAATGGTAGGTTCATATATCGGTGCCAAGTTTACAAAACGCGTACCAACACCCGTGTTAAAAACATCTCTTGTTGCTTTACCTATTTTTTCAGGCTTTTTGCTTATTATATAAAAAAGCGCATTCCCATGCGCTTTTTTAGTTTATTGAACAACTAGCTTTATTTGATTTTGTGAAGGATCTTTTGTAAAGATAGCTTGATCTTCTTTACTAATTACTGCGCCTATGTCTTTCAAACGATCCACCACTACCTCTCGCTTTTCTTCATCTGGAAACTCAATTGTAAAATACTTCATTCCAGGACTTTTTTCAGACGGTGCATTCGCGCCTCTTCCGTTCCAAATATTCACTCCAATATGGTGATGATATCGTCCTGTAGACATAAACAATGCTTGGTTAGGGAAACTGCTAACGACATCAAACCCTAACTTCTCATAAAACGCTCTCGTTTCTTCTAAGTCAGCGACGTGCAAATGAATATGCCCCATTACTGTATGAGCCGGTAACCCTTCCCACTTTTCATTTGTTGCTTCTGCTAAAACAGCTTGAGCATCAAGGGGAAGCGTAGCCATTTTAACTTCATCATCATTCCACTCCCAATTAGCATCAGATCGATCTCGATATATTTCAATTCCGTTCCCATCAGGATCAGCTAAGTATATCGCTTCACTAACTAAGTGATCCGAAGCCCCCTGCACTGGATACCCTGTTTTAACTAAATGACGAATAATCTCACCTAAGGCTGCACGTGATGGTAATAATAAGGCAAAATGATAAAGACCGGTTTTACGTTCCTGCTTTGGTTCTGGACTAGAAAGCTGCTCTAATGTAACGAGAGGTGTTTTTCCGTCTGCTGTTAATACGGCTTTCATACTGGATTTTGTTAGAACTTGAAAACCTAGCACTTCTTCATAGAAACGCAGCGATTTTAAAATATTATTTACACGAAGCGCAACCTGACTAACGAATGTATGAGGCTTTTGATGAAATGACATTTCTTTCTCTCCTTCTTTTTCATATAAAATGGAATCCCAAATATTTATTTTATATAATTAACTTACTTTATGTAAGTAAATTCACTAGCGTCGCATTAAAATAATTCAAAGCCCTTTATAAATCTGAATTTTCTGCAATATTATTCATGCACAAAAAAATCCTTTATAATGGTTGGGTGGTA
>NZ_KQ758665.1:0-35862 GCF_001457055.1 Priestia veravalensis
ATTGAGTTGTTCTTTAAATGGATCAAACAGCATCTCAGCATCAAAAAGTTCTACGGTCAAAGTGAATGGGCGATTCAAAACCAAGTGTTTATCGCACTGATTGTTTTTTGCCTACATGTTCCCGTACAACTTGAAACAAGAAGTAAGCGAAAAACCTTACAAATTAGCCGTTATTTAAGGGCTGCATTGTGGAAACCAGCCCATATCTGGCTTCGAAAGATTGAAGGGAAAGCCATCCCTTAATAAGCAAATTGTTGTTGTCGCACAAGTCTAATTGTAAAAAAGACCCAAATGGATGGAGCCACCTTTGAATAGGTATTTACCTTTTTGGCTCTAAACAAGGAGGATAATAAGACTGAAAATTGCGACAATATTTACGCAACACTAGTGAACCATTATATATAAATATATTTATATATAAATAACTAAGGAGAAAAGCATCATGATACTTTTCTTCTTGGCTTTTTAAATAGATCCCGTATTTCGCTGTTACTAAAACTGCAACCCATATAAATACCTGCTCCCGCTATTGCTGAAAGAATAGCTGTAAGGACAGAAGCAGTATAATCCTGTACAGCGCCTGCTAACCAAACCGTTAACAATTTGCTCATGATAAACACAACGATTCCCATGAACGTTACGTGCACAATAGATATTTTCATTCTGGCAAGCTCGGGGATGATGCGGTATGACAGAGCTTTTTTAATAAGATGGAAATTATATAAAACAGAGACGCCATAGCCTACGTACGTCGCCAAAATTGGTGTGAGTTCTTTAAAAGATGAAAGTAGTGCAATATTTAGACTCAGCTTCAGTATAATCCCAATTAGCAAACCAGCAATGACCTTTTTCTGCTGATTAATTCCTTGTAAAATAGCTGCTGTAATAGTAAATAAACCAAATAAAATGGCCATTGGTGCGTACCATTGGAGAACAAAACCTCCCAGCTCATAGCTGCTTCCTGACAGAAAAATCATTCGATAAACAGGCTTTGCTAACAGTGATAAACCAACAGCAGCAGGAAGCGTCAAAAAGAAAAAGAGCTGCAGAACCTGCGTAATTTTCTGCTTCACATTATTTATTTCACCTTTTGTATAAGAAGTCGTAATGCTTGGAAGCAGTGACATCCCAAAAGCAGTTGCTAGTGAGACTGGAATCATTACCAATATCTGCGCAAGACCAATAACTGCATTGACTGTTTCGGCTTTTTCTTGGGTATAGCCAATCGATTGAAACAACGCATTAATTGTAAACGTATCGATATTTTGATAGATAGGAATGGCTAATCCAACAATTACAAATGGAATGCTATAACTTAATAGCTCCTTTAACATTGAAGCAATCGGAATTTTTTTGTTCTCTCGACTGTTCTGTACTTGTTTATAAATAAAATGCTTGCGCTTTTGATACACAGTTACCAATATAAGAAGACCTGCGCCGCCTCCCATCACTGCACCAAATGTCGCCACTCCAACCGCGCTTGTTATACTACCATTAAACATTGTTAACACAGCATACGCGCCACATACGATAAACAGAACGCGAACGACCTGCTCAATTACCGTGCTCAAAGCCGAGGGACCCATTGATTGATTGCCTTGAAAATACCCTCGTAGTAAGCTCATTGTTGGAATGATAAGAAGAGCAAAGCTGACCATTCGAATTACGTAAACTACGTCATCAATACTATTTCCACTTCCATCTTGCCTTCCAACAACGAAATGGGCTAAAGTTGGAGCTAAAGCATATAAAGTTGCGCATGCTATAAACCCAGTCACCATCATTAAAAACAAGCCAAACTTCAATAAATCTTGACTTGCCCGATAGTTTCCTAGCCCATTATATTTTGACACGTACTTGGAAACGGCTAGCGGGAGACCCATTGTCGATAAGCTAATCATAAGACCATAAGGCCCATACGCATATTTATAAAGAGCGTATCCTTCATCTCCTACCAAATTCATAAATGGAATAATATAAACAAACCCTAAGATTTTTGAGATGAACGTAGCAGCTGTTAAAAAAAACGTGCCACGGACTAACTTGTTATTCATATTCCTCTCCTCGCTAAAAAAAGCAGCTATAAGCCACTTTTAAACTCTTCATCTTTCACTTCACTCTTGGTTGTTTCATTACTTTTTTCTATTATTCGTTAACAAAAGCTTTTAAGTACCATTATTAATTTGCAATTGTAACCAACAATGAATTTATGAATGCTCTTTCGTCAACCTTTCTCTCGCAGACTCTAACCCTCGATTTACAGGCCTGTGCCCTTTTGCTTTCGCCAGTCCAAACAGCGGCATGTTTGCATAAATGGACTCATACGCATTTGCTTCGACTTTATACGTTTCATGATAGATCCCAACCGTTCCATCGCTTCCAATTCGCTGATTAAACTTCTTCCATGCTTTTAAATGACGAGCTCCTTTTGCATAGGACTCAAGTTGTTCAAAGCTTTTCCAGTATTGTATTAAAGTCATTGTTTTCCATGAAAAAGACATTTCCGTATGTAAAAAGCCGAGCTCTTTGTTTTGATAAAGTTCTTTTATCATCGGCGGCATTGCCATAAATACAGGAAGCCATTTTGAGAAAGAAAATAGTTTATTAATTCTCATACCGATAATAAACACAACCATATCTTCTTCTCAATCTGCCGTATAGCGCCCGTTGTAAATCTGCTTTGCCAACACCTTCACCTCCCAGTAATCATGTATAGTTTACCAGTTATTTCAAAGGAACACTATAACTTAAATTACATTTTTTACATATTGATTCTCTTGTTACTAAGAATGTACAAACAGCAAGGGCAGGCTTCAAACCTGAAGCCTGCCCTTGCTGTTACGAAGATAGCTCTTTAACTTTTTTTGCGTACTTCCGATAAGTTAAGACAAATATAATTCCACATATAATCATAATCCACGGGCTCAAAAATCTCATTAAAGCAAAGGGCGTTTCAAATAGAAAGCCCAATATAAATTGAGGATTTTCCATCTCCCAAAGGCCTTGAGTATAGTAAGCTGCTTTTGGATTCCAAACTGCTTCAAAGTTTTTATCAGAGTAAAACATCATAATGAAAAACAAAATAAAGACCATGAAGAAACCATTGTAGTTCATTAATCGCTTGTAATACGAAATTTGAGAGGAAAGGTCTGAAAACAACTCCGTATCTCCGTCTGGTTCCCCCATCCAATACTGTGTATGACTCATTTTTGTTCCAGCAATATGCTTCCACCCATAGTCTTCATAGAGCGTTTTATAAGATAAGAAATCAGCTTTATTTTTAAACGTTTGGTGATCAAGTCGAATAACATGACTTACAGCAGAGCTTTTAATAAAACGATAGCTTCCAAACATCCCAACTCGTTGACAAAGCCATCCTTTTCTTATCATTTCATTGAGCCAGTCTTCTTCTTTCTCCACATCGATAAACAGTTTAAATTTCTTCATGATCACTCACTCCTTATATAAAGAAAGTATATGGGCTAAGCGCTGTTGTTCAACTTTCAAAATACGCTTCCCTTCGTCTGTGATGTTATATACTTTTCTCCTCGGATCATCAGATGGAACCTGCTTAATCCACTTTTGTTTTAATAAATTTTCAATCGCTCCGTATAGCGTTCCGGCTGCAATCCGAACATCATGATTACTTAGCTCTTCAATTCTTTTCATAATCGCGTATCCGTGCAAAGGTTCTCGTAAAGCTAATAAAATATAGTGCATTGTTTCTGATAACGGAAGAAGTTTATGCTTTTTCACTTATTCACCCTCTTTATACAGTTAAACTATATATAGTTTAACTGTATATGTCAACATTTTTCCAAAAAGATAAAAAAGCCATCGCTTCCAAAAGCGATGACTTTACCTACTTATTAAGGAGACTCATATGTAATGCACTTCCAATGTTTGCTGCTCATTTTTTCATATGTAACCCAGCCCATTTTCTCTAGTTCTTTTGCGAGTAAACGATTAAAAAATCCGTGACCAACAAGGACAACTGTCTCTTTATTTTTGGCATATTGAACTAAGCGTTCTGCTCCAATTTTTGCTCGCTTTCTCGCTTGCTTGTACGACTCACATGACTGACTGTATCCAGCCAGCCATAAAAGCCTTAATATGACAAGCCAAACAGCTGGTTTGCATTTAATAAACTGACCAAATGTACATTGAGGGAGCTCTACTTCTCTAAAGATACTGTCTGAGTTTAATCGTGACCCTCTCGTCAATAGATTAGCTGAGTGTTGACTTCTTTTTAAGTCACTCGTTAGTACGATGCCGCTGCTAGCAACAATTTCGACCGTTGACTGCGGGTACTCTTCTTCTTCCTGAACGCCTTTTTCGTCATAAGCTGACACCCATTCACGAAATTGTTCACTGCTTATTTTTTCATTTTCGTTCCAAGCAGATTTACCATGTCTTATAAACGATATTTTCATAGATACTCCTTTTCCCAATTGTCCCACTTATACATTACCAAAATATTCAATTTATTTCTATTGTCAATATTGTGAAATCTAAGCTCACTTCTTGAAGGAATGCTACACATTTGTTTAATTTTAACAATTCACTATTTATAACGCTACCTTTATCTTTGCGTTAATTCAAAATGCAAACTGGATCACCTTTCAATTTGATGATACTGAATATACACTTACAAAAAAGGAGTTGGAAAGCTGGTATACTCAACAACTAAGCGATTTCTCCAGTGAACAGTCACTAAAAGAGTTAGCTACAGATTATCTAAACGGCGAAGAAAAAGTGAATAAATTATTCCATTAAAAAAGGAGGAGCTTAAGCTCTCTCCTTTTTTCTTACGATATAACTTACTAGTTATTGTTCATCTTTTGATGGAACGGCACAGTTCCCATCCACGCAGGCTGCATCTACAGAGCTATCCCCAGATAAATCCTGCAGTTTAGGAGCCGGGTTTTCTTCTGCCCATACTTTTTCAAGAGCACTTGTGAACGTTTCTTTTGGCTGTGCGCCTGAAATAGCATACTTTTGATTAATGACAAAAAACGGAACACCCGTTACGCCGTATTGTTGCGCTAAACTTTCATCAATACGGACATCATTTGAGTACGACGTTTTATCTTCCAGAACGGCTAGTGCTTCTGAGCGATCTAAGCCCGCTTCTTCCGCTACGCTTACAAGAACCTCACGATCACCAAGATTTTTTGATTCTGTAAAATACGCATAGAGTAATTTTTCAGTGATTACTTCTTCTTGACCTTTTGTTTTAGCAAACTTTGCTAAGCGATGCGCATCAAAGGTATTCGTCGGCTTCATATTATCAAAATTAAACGTTAGTCCAACGCTTTTAGCCTGCTGGCCGATACCTTCATTTGCCTGCTGCGCTTGTTCAATCGTCATGCCATACTTTTTCGCTAACGCTTCATTAATGGTTTGACCTGTATTTAGTGGCGCATTTTGATCAAGCTCAAAGCTTTTAAACTCCACTTCAACATCATCTTTATGTGGAAACTGCGCAAGGGCATCCTCTAAACGACGTTTTCCAATATAACAAAATGGGCAAACAAAGTCCGACCATACTTCAATTTTCATAACTCGCACCTCTTCAATTCAAGATATTTGTTATCATACCATATGACTGAAGAAACTCTTAATAAGATGCTCAATGTTGGCGCTTAAATATGGTAAGGTAAAATCGTTTTCGCTCAACTTCTTGCACGTGTAGTTCATGAATGGTTTTTACCACATAATCATTTACGTAAATCATATTTGTTCCTCCTTTTATTTCGCCGCAATGAGGGCTTTAATTATTTCATTCCAGTATTCTTTAAACATATGCTTTTTCGTTTCAACATTTTGTTTAGCTGTCATTATTGGTTCCTCCTCTATTACTAACGCTCTCTTTCTTTCTATCTTCATTGTATGAATAAAGAGCTTTTATCGTATCCATCACCTGCCGTATCTTTTGGTATGTTTTTCTACAACTTTAGCCTGAGTTTTTACTACGACTTCAAAAAATGAATTTTTTTCCTTTTGTTATGTTACTTTATTTAAAACGAGCAGTTATACTTTTCATATACACATAGAGAGATACATGGAATTTTCCTTATTTGTTAAGCTGAACAGCACTATACTATGATTAGAAAATTTAATTTCACAAGAAAGATTAGCTGAAATGATTGTCATGATAGAATTGACTACCTTGAAGTAAGAAGGAGGAACCTAGGTATATGAACCCTATTTTTCTAGCCATTATACTGGGAGAAGTCGCTTTTTGGATGTTCTTGGCTTTAGGATTGCTTTGTCGGTATGTATGGAAAAAAGAAAAGCTCTCTCTTGTTTTGTTAGCAGCAACACCGCTTATTGATTTATTTCTGTTAGGAGTTACATTTATCGATTTATCCACCGGAACAAAGCCAACCTTTTTTCACGGCTTATCGGCAGCATATATTGCATTTTCCATCGTTTATGGCCACCAAACCATCAAGTGGGCAGACGAATGGGCGAACCATAAATGGAATAACGGTACGCTTCCTGAGAAAATCTGTTTAGTTGGTGAAGCAAAAAAGCAAGAGCAGTGGCGCTCCTTTTACCGTTTTTGTAAGTGCTCTCTTATTATGCTTATATTGATTGGATCTGCTTTTTTTATCGTTCCCTTTCAAGATACGTTTTGGCTCATTTACTGGCTCATAGCCATTATTTCTTCCGTATTTATTTGGTTCATTATGGGTCCGCTTCGATTAACGACAAAAAAGCAGGATACTCCTCTTTAACCACAGCTGCTTCTGTTGAAAAGGAAAAAGCAGAAGAAATTGAAGAAGAAATTAAAGAACAAACAAGCTTTATAGGTGGCGTATCAGAAGAACTCGGTATAACCGCTGATTCTGAAGAAAGTGAAGTGATGCAAATTATGCACGAGATGACTCATCAAAAAGTGCGTGCTCAGGATAAATGGGGGGCGGTTCCTTTAACAAATGAAAATGTCAAAAAAGTGATTGCAATTGTAGAAGCAAGTTCTTTTGAACATAAAACAGACATGCTAACGATCTTAAAACGTTGGGAAAATGATAATTTTTCAAGAGTTGCAGAAGACCATAACTTTTTTTGGAGACTTCAAGGTGGAAATGTTGGTCAAGCCTACGGCACACTAACAATTGAAGAAGAACAAAAATTCATTGAGAATAATTTTGCAGAGTAGCGAAAAAGCACGGGACTAGTCCCGTGCTTTTTGCTTATTTCTCATTCCAAATATCTTTTAATTTCCAGCACGTTGCTTTTTTCAGTAGACTTTTTCCTGAACAACTTGTAAATTCTACACTGCGATACGGTTCTGTTGGATAGATACGACTTGTCATCGTAGCCTCTCCTTCATTAATAAATACTTCAATCGAAGAGCGGTCAACAAAAATACGTAGCTTCAACTGGTCACTAGCTGCTAGTTTGACACGACGAATTCCATCTTTTTTCTTGCCTGATTTAGAGCAATCAAGCCTAAGTTTATTTGTAGATTTGTCATAGGCAAGAACTGTGGCTTCGTTTTCGATGCCTCGAAGTACTAGCTCTACCTTCTCTGCATTCGTCACCTCTAACACAGCTTCAACCTCAAACATTGAACCCTGCACACCCATTTCATAGCTAGAAGTAATCGTTTGATTTTCAATCGCTGACAGCTTCTTTTCTCGAAGCTGTGTCACCTCTGCAACAGGCACCATCTTTATCTTTCCATCAGCTGAAAGCGTAAGTTCTCTAGGTAATGTAAGTGCTCCGCACCAGCCATCTTTCTTTGTAGGCATATCCGATTCCCACATATCCATCCAGCCAATTGCAATCCGACGGTTTTTATCGTCTAAAAATGTTTGAACCGCATAAAAGTCATGACCATAATCTAACTCAATAAATTCTCCATGCCCAAACTTGTTCTTGTCGTACTCATATTCTCCAATCATATAGCCCGTTTGAAACAAGTTTTTAAAGTGATCTCCAGCTTCTTTTATCCCCTGTGGTGACATCAGTAGAACATGTTTACCGTTAAGCTCAAAGAAATCTGGACATTCCCACATATAACCAAGCTGCTCGTTTCCTTCTGCTAGTACGCCAATATACTCCCAGTTTCGAAGGTTTGGAGAGCGATATAAAATAACGCGACCAATGTTGTTTTTTGAATTCCCCACTATCATATACCAATCCCTTCCGCGCTTCCATACTTTTGGGTCACGAAAATGATGAGAGCTATCTGCTGGCGGCTTTTCAATAACTGGATTCTCGACTACCTTTTTGAAATGTACTCCATCTGTACTGACTGCAATATTTTGGTTTTGATAAAACAAGTCTCTTTCTTTGTCGATATAATGATGTCCCGTATAAATTAACGTAAGCTCTCCATCATTATCAACTGCGCTACCAGAAAAGCAGCCATCCTTGTCACAAGCATCTTCTGGAGCAAGTGCAATCGGAAGATGTTCCCAATTAACTAAATCTAAGCTTTTCACATGTCCCCAGTGCATAGGACCCCAATTTTCATCATAAGGATGATGCTGATAAAAAACGTGATACTCTCCTTTAAATTGAACAAGGCCATTTGGATCATTAATCCAATTTGCTGGAGCCATAATGTGATAGCCGAGACGATGACGATTGTTTACCTTTTTCTTTGCTTGTTCCACTGCTTCCGTTGCTTGTTGAATTCCGTTCGTTGTTAACATATTCATTCCCCCCTACACTATTTTAGGTACATTGTTAGCCTGCTTCAGCACAGGTTGTTTTTTGTGATTTAACAATGTAAAGATTGATAGAATGGTGAAAAATAACACAAAGCCACCCATAATTAAGTACGTAGATCTAAAACCAACTAAATCATATAACATTCCTGCAAGTGGAGACATGATAGAAGCTCCTACCTGTGAGGCAAACTGAAAGCCAACCAAGTAAAGAATAGATGATAAGCGTGTATCGAAGTTGGCCGCTAAATATTTAAAGATAGCAATTAACATGATTGGTAGTTCAAGCGCATGAATGAGTTTCATAGATGAAATCCCAATTGGCCCACCAACCAGGCCAGACCCTATGATGCGAAGTGCCATAAGGAGACCTGCTAGAATTAAACTATTCTTTGCTCCAAGCTTATTAACAATAAAAGGTGCTAGAAACATCATTCCAGCTTCCAAGAAAACTTGAAATGAATTTAAATAACCAAAAACCTGATTTCCCAACTGCTCTGTTGGAAATAATGATGCGTAGTAGATAGGAAATTGCTGGTCATATACGCCGTAAATGCACGTAACGCCAAGTATATAAACCATGAAGAACCAGAAGTCCTTCAATAAAAAGAGATTCCAAACGTCTTTCATTTTAACGGATTCAGCTTTATTCATCTCTGAATCTGTCATTTCAACTTTAACCGATAAAATGATTAAAACCAGAATGATAGCGGATACAGAAGCGACCCAAAAATTAATGTTTGGATTGATATTAAACAGCTGTCCTGCAAAAAACGTCGCTGCCGCCCAGCCTAAAGATCCCCACATTCTCGATTTTCCATATTCGAAGCTATACTTTCTACTCACTTTTTCAATATAAGATTCGATAGCTCCAATCCCTGCTAAGAAGGCAACACCAAGGTATAATCCCCCTACTACGGCTCCAACTATTACATTGGCTTGGAGTAACGGACCATAGACAAATACGTAAAAAGGTCCCACAAACACAAGCAGTGTACTAATAAAAAATAAAATGTTTTTCTTTAAACCAATTTTATCGGAAACATATCCATAAATCGGCTGCATACAAAGAGCAAAGATAGCGTTTACAGAAAAGATAATGCCTGTTTCAGCCCCGTTTAGATTCATCTCTTGTCCAAGCCAAATCGAAAATAATGAGTAGCTCGATGACCACGTAAAAAAGAAAAAGAAAAAATAAGCGCTTAGCTTCCAATACAAATTTTTAGATTTATTCATCCCTCTAACCCCTTTGAAGTGAACTCATTCCCCAATATTTGAAAGCACTTTCAAATATATTCTATGTCAACCGGTTTCATATGTCAACGGGTTGACACAAAAAAACACATAGCCCATTTTAGGCTATGTATCGTTACGTTGTGCTTCCTTCCAATAACTGAACGGGAAGCTTGGTTTCTAAAGGCAGTTCACCAAACTTTCCTTCAATAGCTTGCAATAACAGTTCAACAGATCGCTGAGCAATTTGTTCAACCGGCTGCTTGATAGTCGTTAACTCCGGAAGAAGCGTTTGTGTTACCTCAGTTCCGTCATATCCCACTACTTTTAAATCGCTAGGAACATCTCTTCCTCGCCTCTTTGCTTCTCGTAAAACAGAAGCTGCAATGACATCATCACTGGCAAAAATCCCATCTACGTTAACTTGTTCATCAAACAGCTGTTCAATTATTCCCTGTTGACTGCGTCGATCAAACGTCGCGGGAATTTCATAAGTAATTGGTTCTTTTCCACTTTGTCTCATCACGTCTTCGTATGCTTTTCGTCTAAACCTCGCTGGCGTTTCTAATTCGGCTGGTCCATTCAAATGAACAATATGATGACACCCTTTTTTCACCAACAATTCCGTCGCTAGCTTTCCTCCTTCATAATTGTCTGAGCTGACAACGGGTATCGTTTCAGATAAATTTCGGTCAATAGCTACGACAGCGAGATGCTCCTTGTGATAATTAATAATTCCTCGGTTATGGGTTCCAACAATAATTCCGTCCACTTGGTTACGCATTAACATTTCAACGTATTTTTCTTCTTCATCTACTCGGTTTAAACTGTTGCACAACAATACTTTGTAGCCTAATTTGGTACAGATATTTTCAATATAAAACGTCAGTTCACCAAAGAATGGATTGGCAACCGTTGGAAAGATTAAACCAATGACGTTTGTGCGCTTATTAAACAAAGAACGTGCTACATCATTCGGGAAATAGTTAATATCTTTCATCGCTTGATGCACGCGTGTTTTTGTTTCTTCACTAATATATCCTCTATTATTTAAAACGCGCGACACCGTCGTTGGTGATACGCCAGCGCGCTTGGCTACATCGCTAATCTTTGGTTTCATTCAGTAATCCCCCTGTTTTATGAAAACGATTCACCTTATTATACCTCGTTTTTCAAATAGAAAAAACAGGTACAGTCCACCTGTACCTGTTGCAGCTCTTATTATAGTGAATGATTATGCGTTGTCGTCACTTGCTTTATGACAAACGCAATGAGAAATAAGATAATGCTGCATGCCGCGATGCCAATTGATAACGTCCCAATTGCAATGCCCACCCATGGATCAAAAACAGCTGCTGTAACAAAGCTTGCTACAACTCCTACAATAGCAATGCTAAGACTAATAATCGAAATTACGTATGGTTTATGCTTATTTTTATGAAACGAGTATGTGAATAAAGAAAGCAGTACGACGTATAATAGCCCAATTGTATATCCATTTCCTATATAGCCTACTAACTTGTTCAGCGCGCTATTATTCGTATCTTTAGGAACTGATAACTTTACTTCTTGTATTTCTTTTGTTTTTAGATCAATTGTTTTTAACTTATACTCTTCAGGTTGTGCTGCCCAGGCTGTATCATGTAGAAAAATAACTTTATTTTGCTTATGAAAAAACACAGGAGAATTTACGCTAGATTTTAACGTTGTTAACTGCTCTGTTTTATTTGATTGAATATCAAATAAAAATAGTTCATATTCATATAACGAGCTGTTTTCAGACTCTTTTGAGACTGCTGTATACGCTACTTGATCACCAGATGGTGTAAAAGTTGTTTCATAGATATCTCCTGTTAGTTTATTGTAATTTACACGCTGTTCTTTGTTTGCTTTTAGATTATATGAGTAGAGCTCTTCATGCTCATTAAAAACGGTATAATATACGTCATCATCATCAACAGCTAAATCTCCCATTGAAAAATAGTCTTTCTTTGTTAGTTGCTTGACCTTTCCAGTCTGTACATCTGCAACGTAGAGATTGCTTCCACCTTCTGCTGTTCCTTCTAATTTCCCAAGATCTGAAGCAGGCATTCCGATAAAATATATTTGCTGATTATTCTTTGAAAATACAGCATCCGTTACGTGTAGAGAATCATCACTAACCTTTTGAGGTGTTTGCCCATCCGCATTCGTAACATTAAGAACGTTTTGCTCATTAGCATCCGCTTTCTTTGCTAAAAATAAAAACTTTTTGCCGTCATTTGAATAGCGCGGTGTATGACTCCGAGTTTCACTCGACGTTGTAAGCTGCTGGACATCCTTTCCACTTATACTCGAACTGTAAATCTGTTCATTTCCATTTGTATAATATGAAAATAACAAACGATCGTCATTTGGGGAAATTGAAATTTCACTCCCTAAGCCCGTAAAAAAACGATACGGATCGTTACTTTGAGTATATGATAAATAAATGCTGCTAATTAATAATGCAAAAACAACAGCCTTAGCTCCCCATAAAAATCCTTTTTTCAACACTATCCTTCCTTTCCTTATCCGTTATTTACATATTAACCCATTTAACTTTAGAATTCTAGAAAATTATTACATTATCACCTAGTTTAACTCTCTGTATTTCCGTAGAGGCAAATTTTATTATTAACATTAAGAGATGTTAATACCACAAGCCATATAAGTTTTGTATAATAAAGCTTAAAAGAAAATGTATGCTTGAAAACTGAATAGTCTTCAAACAAGATAAGGGGAAAGATAAAGAATGGCCATTTTATTGGTAGACGATAATTCCGTCAATTTATTTGTAATTGATAAAATTTTAAAAGGTGCTGGTTATACTGATACCGTATCACTAACATCGGCACAAGAGCTTTTCACCTATCTAAGAGTAGATGATCCTCATGCAAAAACACCGCCTGTTGATTTAATTCTATTAGATATTATGATGCCTGAAATTGATGGTATTGAAGCGTGTCGCCGTATTCAAACCGTCGAGCGTTTGAGAAACATCCCTATTATTTTTGTCACCGCTCTTGAGGACTCTTCAAAGCTTGTTGAAGCACTCGACGCTGGAGGAAGTGACTATATTACAAAGCCCATTAACAAAGTAGAGCTGCTGGCACGCATACGCGTTGCGCTTCGACTAAAATCAGAGCTCGACTGGCACGCTGAGCATGAAAAGAAAATTCAAACAGAACTTGATTTAGCTACAAACGTTCAGCGAAATCTTCTTAGCCAATTGTTAAAAGAAGATGATATTAAAATGGACGTATCCTATTTACCATCTTTTAAGCTCGCTGGAGATATGTATTATTGCCATAAAATTGATAAACACCGATACGGAATTATTTTATTTGATATGATGGGGCACGGAATTTCGGCTTCTCTTGTCTGTATGTTTATCTCATCTGTCCTTAGAGAAGCTATTAAGCTTCTTGTTGATCCTGAGCTTGTGATTAAAGAGTTAAATCGCTACATGACCTTGCTACATACGGAAAAAGATCATATTCCTTATTATTTTACCGGTATCTATGTTGTGATTGATACAAAAAAGAAAACGATCGAATACGTAAATGCTGGGCATCCCCCTGGCTTTATGTTGATTGATGGCAAGGAAGTCTTACCGTTGGAGCGAGGAAGCTGTGCAGTTGGTTTTTTTGATGACATTAACGTCAACAAGTTTACAGTGTCTTTTGAAGAAGATGTTCAACTTCTATTATTTACAGATGGTGCACTAGAAGCGATGGGACCTTCGGAAGTCGAGGCAACTGAACAACTGAAATTAATTACTTCTCAAAAATGGGAGGATACATCAATTATCATGGATCAAATCCTCCCTCCCGAACAGCGTGAAAACCAGCCAGATGACATGTGTTTACTGCTTGTTCAAGCTAAATCTATTTAAAAAGGTCGAGAGCATGCGCTCTCGACCTTTCTTCATGTAGTTATTTTTCGATAAATTCGCTCATTTCCCACAAACTCTTCGTAGAATTCAGAGCCAGCTGAAAAACGCAGCGTTTCTTTATCTCCAAGTCCTAAAAACCCACCTTCACATAAGCTTTCTGAAAACAGCCCATATACTTGCTCTTGAAGCTCATTTGTAAAGTAAATGAGCACGTTACGACAAATAATAACGTGAAACTCATTAAATGAGTGATCTGTTACTAAGTTATGCTGTGCAAAAATGATATTTTTTAATAAGCTTCGATGGAAATAAGCATATAGATGATCGGTTTGATAATACTGTGAAAAGGCTTCTGTTCCACCTGCTTGCATATAGTTTTTTGTATAATCTTTCATTTTCCGAAGTGAAAACGTTCCTTGTCTTGCCTTTTGAAGCACGTCTTCGTTCATATCTGTTGCATATATAACTGCTCTATCTAATAATCCCTCTTCTTGTAACAGGATAGCCATTGAAAATACTTCCTCACCTGTTGCACAGCCAGCATGCCAAATTCGAATTTCTTTATGCTGTCTTAGTAAAGGTATTACCTGCATACGAAACGCTTTAAAAAACGTTGGGTTTCGGAACATCTCTGTTACATTAATTGATAGATCGTTTAAAATTTGCTCTAGAAACTCCTCGTCATGCACAACTTTTTCAATTACTCTTGAAATCGTTGGAATGCCATCGATGTTCATTCGGTTTTGAATTCGTCGGTATACAGAGGACTGAGCATACTTTCTAAAATCAAATCCAGATAGTCGATAAATCGCTTCTAATAGCAGCTTCAGCTCTAGATTTGATTTATACGATGCTTCGTTTACTTCTAGTTGATTTGTATCCATACGTAACATCCTTTTTCATTACTTAACTCAGCTTGCCAACCACACGCGCATCACGGAAAATAACTGACTTAAATCTAACGGCTTGCTAATATAGTCAGACGCTCCTGCTTCTAAGCATTTTTCACGATCATTTTTCATCGCTTTTGCGGTTAATGCAATAATTGGTAAATCAGTTAATTCCAACTCTCGACGAATCTTTTGCATTGTTTCATATCCGTCCATATACGGCATCATAATATCCATTAAAATTAAGTCAATATGATGCTCTTTTGACTCTACAATCTCTAAACACTCAAGGCCATTTTGAGCCGTGATGATGTCCATTCCCTGCTTTTTCAACGCTGTTTGTAAAGCAAAAATATTACGTTGGTCATCATCAACAATTAATACTTTCTTTCCTTGGAATACATTTGAGTCATTTATAGTTGAAGTATCTTCTTCTTGATTGTCAATTTTGCTTTCTACCTGTGTTTCAGCGACTTCCACTTCATTAAAAGTCACCGCCACTTGGTTGTACGCTTCTTCTAGCTGAGTATAATCCACAGCCCCATTAATTAAGCTTGGTAAATAAAGCGTAAACGAACTTCCTTTACTTACTTCACTATGAAGTGTAATAAAACCACCTAAAAGCTTTGCAAATTCGCTACAAATGGACAGCCCTAAACCTGTACCACCGTACTTCCGAACCGTGGCACCATCTGCTTGTTGGAAGGCTTCAAAAATCAGTTCATGCTTTTCTTTAGGAATACCAATTCCAGTATCCCTTACTTCAAACTCGAGCCAGCAGTTCGACTCCACTAATTCTTTTATTGGGTGAGAGATGCTTTCACTTGCTCGTCGAATGAAAATAGATACTTCTCCTTGATGAGTAAATTTAAAAGCATTGGATAGCAAATTCTTCAAAATTTGTTGAACACGCTTTTCATCCGTTATAAACAGATTCGGTACATCATCCTCTTTGTATACATGAAAAGCTACATTTTTCTTTTCAGATACATGAGCAAACTGACGCTCTAGCTGTTGTGGAAGCTCGCTCATGTTAACTTCACTTAGAAGCAGCTCTAGCTTTCCTGCTTCTACTTTTGATAAATCTAAAATATCATTAATTAACCCTAATAAATCACTGCCTGAAGAGTGGATAATGCGTGCATACTCTTCTTCTTCATCTGTAAGCCTATTATCTCCATTTTCCGAAAGCATCTCTGATAGGATTAATATACTGTTAAGCGGCGTACGAAGCTCATGAGACATATTTGCTAAAAACTCAGACTTGTACTGTGAGTTCAATTCAAGCTGATTTGCTTTTTCTTCTAGCTCTTTTTTTGCAACCAGAAGCTCTTCGGACTGATGTTCTGCGTCTCGCGTGCGCTCCTCTAACTGTTCATTGATGGTTTGAAGCTCTTCAGATTGCATCTGAAGCTCTTCGGACTGCGTTTGAAGCTCTTCGGACTGTGCTTGAAGCTCTTCAGTCATTGCTTGAGATTCCGAAAGTAATCGAGCAATTTCCATTCGTCTCGTAACGCTATTTATCGTCAGTCCAAACGTCTCAACCACCTGATTCATAAGCTCTTTTTCAAGCGCAGTAAAGTCTTCTAAGCTTGCTAATTCAATAACCGCGATAACTTCACCTTCAAATAAAACAGGAGCAATAAGCACACTTTTAGGTACGGTTGCACCTAAGCCTGAGCCAATCAATTGATACCCTTGAGGTAAATCTGTTAAGCATAACTGTTTCTTCTCTAATGCACATTGTCCAATAAGCCCTTGTCCCATTTTAAATGATTCTCTTCCTACGTCTTCAAACCGATCAGCAACACTTGCTTCTTTTACAAACTCAATCTCATCATGCTCATCATTTCGAATATAAAATGCACCGCATGAAGCACCTGTTATTTTAGAAACCGTTAGTAGAAATTGCTCAGCTAATGTTCGAATAGACGTAATGCCTTGATACATAGTCACGACTTCTGCCAGGTTGGTTTGAAGCCAATTTCGGTCTTCTACACTATCTAGTAGCTCGTTAGTTGCATCACCTAGCTCTTTGATTTCGTCGTTTGTTTTAACTCTAATTCGCGTATTTAACTGATTTTTTGATGTAGCAATCTGTTTGATTGTATTTGTAACTTCTTTCATTGTATTAACAATTGATCTTGATAAAAAAACGCCAATTACAGTTGAAAATAAGGCGACAAATACGAGAAGACCATACATGCCTAAGGTAATATTTTTATTTTGGCTATCTAATTCCACTGCTCTTTGTTCGGTCATTGCTTTTTCCGTTTCACGAAACGAATTAAATTGACTGCGCATGTCATCCATGTAGCGGCGACCAGAATCTACTTTAAAAAACGATTCTAGCTCTTCTTTGTTACCTTCTTGCTTCCATTTAATTGTTGGTTCTCCAGCGCTTTCAACCCAACTCTCAATGGTTGACTTTATTTCCTTTAGCTTCTCTTGTTGAGAATTATCATCTAATAATCGATATAACTTATTATAATCGTCTCTCCATTGAGATTGTCCTTGTTCATAAGGTGCTAAATAACTTGAATCCCCTGTGAGTACATACCCGCGTTGACCCGTTTCCATGTTCAACAAACTATTTTCAATTCGACCTGTTAACTCATGAATTTGGATATCGTGATCAATAATAAAATTTCGCTCTTGTTGTAACGACTTAATTTGGTTATTTAAAAGAATAATAGCTATAAATAAGCTACAAACAATAAAGAAATAGCCCCCTAAAATCTTTGTTCGTATCCCCATTTTCCATTTCGTTTTCATATATGTTCCTGCCTTTACTTATTCATCTTACAGTGTATCTATTATACACTGAAAAAGATTTTTCCTATACTGTTTTTTAATTTAAAGAACACGGGTTAGCATTCGGGCTAAAAAGTACCTATTAAACACATAAATCTACTTGTTTCATTTCCATTAATAGCTTATTCTAGATTGGATAAGAAAAAAGAAAGGAGGATCTAGATGCTAGATTCAACAATTCATCCTCTATCATTTGATGCTCAGCATAAAGTAGTGCAAACCAACACCTCTTACTACCATACAAAATGGAGCTCGGTCACAGACCCTGCCAAAAATAACAGTTGGAACTGGATGGCCTTTTTATTTTTTCCATTCTGGCTTGCCTACCGCAAGTTATATAAAATCTTTTTAATTATTGCGCTGATTGATATCCCACTGCTCGTTGCAACATATATCATTGATATCCCATTTCTAGTTGAATTACTTTTTTATTTGGTGATTGCCATAGTAATAGGAATAAATGCTAATCGTTGGTATTATAAACATGCTTTTAAACTAGTACAGTCCGCTATGGATCTCCCAGAAGAAAAGCAAATTCTTTATTTAAAAGATAAAGGTGGCACACACATCGGTAGTTTAATTGGATTAAACGCACTCGTTATTGCTTTTAGTATTGGTGCTGATTACGGATTATCTTATTTACCGACTAAAACAAATGCTAAAGACATTATGAGGTACAGCGATGAAGGAATAACGCTAGAAGCATTTACGGATAATCCAACGTGGACGTATATCAAAAAAGAAGATAACCATCATATTATTCAGTTTAAAGGCTATGACTATGCTGAAAAAGAACATGTACGCATCCTATTCTATACATATATTCATAAGCAAGTATACGAGTGGCATGAAGTCTACATAAATGGCAAGAAGCTAAGTGATGAAGAAGCTGAGGAATATGAATATTGGATTGAAGATAATACGTGGTATTAAAAAAAGAAGGTGCACGCTACCTTCTTTTTTTATAAATTAGTTTACTAATCACTATTTCTTTTGGTTCAAGCAATAATGTTCTATTATTACTTTTCCTTCTTTTACAGAAATACCTTCTTTCTCTAAAAATGTCGCTTGAGTCCAAGCAGCTTCTTCACTTTTAATTACAATCTCACCTTTTGCATTTACAACACGATGCCACGGTAATTTATGCTTTTGACTCATAGAGTGTAGAATGCGAGCTACTTGTCTCGCTGCCTGTGGGTTTCCTGCTTCCTTTGCAATTTGTCCATATGTCATAATGTACCCACTAGGGATTCTTTGAATAATTTGAATAACCCGCTCCGTAAATTCCTTCAAGGACTTTCACTCTCCTTTTAAACCGACTTGTCTTTTTAGTATATGTACAAGCTTCTCGTTCGGTTCATGGACTCATAAAAAAAAGACAGAGGAGAGCCCTCTGTCTTTTTCTTTCTTAATCGTGGAAGTTCGTACCGTCCGTTACTGCTTTCACAACGCCAACGCGTACAACGAAATCACCGAAGTGTTCACCATCATGACGCTCTTTTGCATAGCGGCTAATTAGCACGCGTAGCTCGCTTAAGATTTCGCTTTCACTGATGTTCTCACGATACATTTTACTTAAACGACTGCCGTCAAAAGCAGCCCCTAAGTACATATTATATTTTCCTGGCGCTTTACCGATAAAGGCAATTTCACCAAATGCAGGTCTAGCGCATCCATTTGGACAGCCTGTCATACGAATCGTAATTTCCTGATTACGAAGACCGTTTTCATCTAAAATTTCATCGATTTGTTCAATAAGCGTCGGCAAGTAGCGCTCTGCTTCTGCCATCGCTAATCCACAGGTAGGTAACGATACACAAGCAAGTGAACTGCGACGAAGCGCGGAATAATGCTTGCCGTCTGTCAATCCATATTGTTCAATTAATTCACTAATTTGCTTTTTCTTTTGGCTTGATACATTAGCAATAACTAAATTTTGATTGGCTGTTAAGCGGAAGTCTCCAGTATGCACTTTCGCAATTTCACGCAATCCAGTCATTAACGGATAGCCATCGTAATCCGTTACGCGACCACCTTGAACAAATAGTGTAAAATGCCATTTTCCTCTGACACCTTTTTCCCAGCCATAGCGATCGCCGTTATGTTCAAAGTGAAATTCTTTCGCTTCTTCAAGTTTCCACCCTAGGCGATTTTCTAATTCTTTAACGACAGTATCTAACCCTAAGCGATCAACCGTATACTTAAAGCGCGCGTATTTACGCACAGAGCGGTTACCGTAGTCACGCTGAATTGTAATAATTTTTTCAGCCACTTCAAGTATTCGGTCTGGTGTACAGAAACCAATCACTTTTGCTAGTTGCGGGTACGTTTGCTTATCCCCGTGCGTCATCCCCATGCCGCCGCCGATTGCAACATTAAAACCAACTAGCTTACCTTCTTCAACAATTGCAATAAAACCTAGGTCTTGAGAGTATACGTCAACATCATTTGATGGCGGCACCGCAATTCCAATTTTGAATTTACGAGGTAGGTATAACGGGCCGTACATTGGCTCAGTTTCTTCATCCACTTCAGGCGTTGAAGCAACTTTTTCTTCATCTAACCAAAGCTCATGATATGCTCGCGTACGTGGTAATAGATAATCACTGAGTTGCTTTGACCATTCAAATACTTCTTCATGAATGTCAGATTGATACGGATTTGGATTACACATCACGTTACGATTTACGTCACCACATGCTGCAATTGTATCAAGCATTGATGCATGGATATCTTGAATTGTTTGCTTCATGTTCCACTTTAAAATACCATGCATTTGAAATGCTTGACGTGTTGTTAACTTAAGCGTGCCGTTTCCGTATTTCTGAGCTAAATCATCCATAACAAGCCATTGTTCAGGCGTTGAAACTCCACCTGGTGTACGAACGCGAAGCATGAACTGATAAGCTGGCTCTAGCTTTTGCTTCTGACGCTCGTTACGAAGATCACGGTCATCTTGCAAATAGCTGCCATGAAATTTCATTAAACGATTATCGTCATCCGAAATTCCTGAGCTAATCGGTTCAAGCATCGATTCCTTTAATGTACCGCGCAGGTAATTACTGTCTTTTTTTATACGCTCAACGTCACTTGGAGGACCTTCGGGCGCTTTTAAAATTTTGTTAACCATGTTGAAACTCTCCTTTCAATCCTCAATATACGTCGCGCTGATAACGCTTTTGCTGCTGCATATCAGCTAAGTATTGCTCTGCTTGTTCACGGCTTACATTGCCTTCTTGTTCAATAATATCAATTAGCGTATTGTGCACATCATGTGCCATATGCTTTTCGTCTCCACAAATATAAACAACCGCACCTTCTTCTAACCACTCAAAAAGATCTTTACTATGCTCTTTCATACGATGCTGAACATATACCTTTTCAGCTGTATCACGTGAAAATGCAACATCCATCTTGGTAAGTACACCGTCCTTTAACCACTGTTGCCATTCCGTTTGGTATAGGAAGTCTGTTACAAAGTGCTGATCGCCAAAGAACATCCATGACTTACCTTCCGCACCAACCTCTTCACGCTCTTGCATAAACGAACGAAACGGTGCAACTCCCGTTCCTGGCCCCACCATAATAATTGGCGTTTCAGGATTGCTTGGAAGCTTAAAGTTTTGATTATGTTGAATATAAACAGGTAAAGTATCACCTGGCTGTAAGCGTTCTGCGCATAAAATAGAACATACGCCTTTACGCTCTCTTCCGTGTGAATCATAGCGCACTGCTCCAATTGTTAAATGCACTTCATCAGGATTAGCTTCTAAACTACTTGCAATTGAATATAAACGTGCTGGTAGCTTGCGCAATAAGGCAACAAAATCTCCAACTGAAACTCCAAGCGGACCAAAGTCTTTAATAAGGTCTAAAAGATCACGCCCATAGACATACTCTTTTACTTTTGCGCTATCGCTGATAAGAGCATGCAGTTCTTCATTTCCTGTAAGCTTTGCCACTTGTTCAAGAAGCGGTTTTGTTAATGTAGTAATTTCAAAGTTTGAAATGAGCGCTTCACGTAGAGAACGCACATCGCCTTGTTTGTTCACCTTCACTACTTCATCTGGGTTGAAACCTAGCTCCGAAATTAATGAATCAACAAGCTCAGGATCATTCTCTGGATAAACGCCCAAGCTGTCTCCAGGTTCAAACGTTAATCCAGAACCTTCTAAAGATAGCTCTAAGTGACGCGTTTCTTTATTTGATCCGCGACCGTTTAAGTTTAAATTTTCTAGTACTTCTGCTTTAAATGGATTCGTTCTAGAGTAAGTTGATGGCTGAGCTGATGCGTCTTCCACTGCTACAGCCGCCTCCATTTGAGCGCCGCTACCTTCACTTAAACCATTCAAAACACCTTCTGTCCACTCTGCTGCTAGTTCTTCAAAATCTAAATCGCAGTCAACTCGTGGATATAAGCGCGTACCGCCTAGCTCTTCTAAGCGTTGGTCAAACTCTTTTCCTGTTTGACAGAAAAACTCATAAGAACTGTCTCCAAGAGAAAGAACTGAAAAGCGTAAATTTTCAAGCTTTGGAGCGCGTTTTCCGTGTAAAAACTCATGGAATGAGAGCGCGTTATCAGGTGGCTCCCCCTCTCCGTGTGTGCTTACGACAATGAGTAAATTCTCAAGTTTTTTAAGGGTATTGGGTTTAAATTCACTCATAGATGCGACTTTAACATTAAAGCCTTTTGCTTCTAATGTTTTACCCGTTTGACCTGCCAAGTTTTGAGCATTTCCTGTTTGAGATCCATAAAGGATTGTTACGTCTTTAGACACAGGCTGAGCAACTGATACGCTCTGCACCGATTCAGCAACAGGTGCTGATACTGCTGCTGGTGCTGAACCGCTCGCAGCCAAGTATCCCCCTAGCCAAATTTTTTGGGATTCTGTTAGCGTTGGTAGTAGCTTATTTAATAATTCTACCTGCTCTTGATTAAAAGGACTGTTTGTGACCTGAAGTTGCAAAAATATCCACCTCACAAAGGAATATAAAGCTTAGTATGTATACAAATTATACAAAATGATTTCATTATTCTGACGAATATTTCTCTAAAAATCTCTTAATCTCTACTATTCCTATTTTTTTAATTGATTTTACACTAAAATTCAAAAGTAGTAAAATACAGATAATTTATTAGTTGTATTAAAAATATTAATATGAAGCTTCAGAAAACATAATAATGGTATTTAAACAAAATGGTAGCTATTACATTGATAGTTTAAAACTATGGAGGGAAAAATGGAGATACGCTTATTTCAATATGTAATAGAAATCTACAAGATGAAAAGCTTTACGAAAGCCGCTGCGAATTTACATATCGCTCAGCCTTCTTTAAGTAAACAAATCTCCAAGCTAGAAGATGAGCTGGGTATTTTATTATTTAATCGTTATTCAACTGGTATTGAAATAACAGAGAAAGGCAAGCTGTTTGCTGTAAGAGCACAGGCTATTTTACGTATGCATGACAATTTACAAAAAGAGCTAGAGGATTCCAAAAACATAAAAGAAAACAGTATCACAATTGGCGTTACCCCTATCACAGGTGGACATGTTCTTCCGCCTTTGCTAAAGCAGTTTATGCATCAGTATCAAACTGTAAAAGTAAAGTTTCTGGAAGACTCAAGCGAAAATATACTGAAATTATTGGTCAACGCTAAAGTAGATTTTGCTTTGCTATCACTTCCGATTAAAGATGAACGCTTAAAATATGAACCTTTTTTAACAGAAGCTCTCTACCTTGCTGTTCCAAAGAATTCGCCCAATTGGCTACCACCTTTATCGAATCACTTAACCGATTACGAAAATTGCCCATTCATCTTATTAAAAAGCGGGTTTGACTTTCGCTCGAAGGTACTCTCTTTATGTGCAAATCACCAGTTTCAACCAGCAGTAGCTTATGAAACAAGTAGTATTGAAACAGCTCAAGCATTAGTTTTGAACAGCCTTGGAGTTACCATTGTTCCTGAAATGGTTATTAAACATGATAATCCTTCCACAATTCGCTATATAAAACTAGAGCACGCTACGCGTACGCTTGTATTCGCTCACGTTAAGGATTTTTACCTTAGTCAAGCTTCAAAGAACTTTATAAATATGGCAAAAAGCACCGAAGTTTCTACTTTCAACTAGAACCTCGGTGCTTCCTTTTATTCTTCCTCTTCTTCTATAACCTGACCGATGAACGATAGTACAGATCCACCTGCTTGAATCCAGCTTCCAAACACATTTAATACTTCTCCTTTATTATTATTATCTTCATCAGAACCATTATCTGTCCCTGTTGCTTCTTCTAGTTCTTCTGCTCTTAAATCATACCCATCACCTAGAGCTTGCATCGAATTCCCAATAATTTGCATGATATTTCCGACGATGCTATATACCTCTCCAATATTTGAGTCGTCCTTTAACTCATCTCCTAAAGCAGCCGCTCCTCCCAAAGCTTGCATTAAGTTTCCAGAAATAGTAAGACGAGTTTGTACTTCCTCTTCTTCTAACAAAAGAAGGCCTGCAACAATGGTGGAGTTGCCGACAGCTTGAATTTCGTTTCCAATTTTTTCGAGTGAGATTTCTCCTTGCCCATTTGCTTCTAATGCGTTACCTGTTCCCTGAAGTAAGTTCCCCCAAAGATTTAAATTGTACTTAGCTTGTTCAGAAAGCCACCAGAAAGGCGTACTTCCAACTGCGGCCGTTATGGTTCCGATAGCGGCAATTGCAGCTCCAACTACTTCCAATTGTCCATTCTCCATCCATGCCACGCCCCGTCATAAAGTTCTTTTTACAGCATATGCATGAGAAATTGAAAGTGATTTCATCTAAAAAATAGCCCTTTACGTTATGTAAAGCGCTATTTTTTGTAATGTTATCCTTTTTTATTTACAAGTAACATATAAGCACATAAAGCAAGTAACTCACAGATTGCAATAACAATTCCCATCGCTAAATCCGTATTGTTTCCAAATGCGCCTACTAACGGCGCTACGGATCCTCCTAGTAAAAATGGGAGTAGTCCTAATAAAGCAGCTGCACTCCCCGCTTGTTTTCCTTGAGTTTGCATAGCTAATGAAAATACCGTTGTATTGACAATCCCAACGCTTGTTACTGAGAAGAATAAAAAAACACACAGCAGCAACACAGAGTCTGTAAATAAAATAGCGAGCACTAAGCTAATGCTGCCAACAGCAGCTTGAATCAGACCATACGTCAGCAAGATACTTTCAGAAATTCTTCCTGCCAAACGTCCCGTCACCTGCGTGGCAATAATTAAACCTAAACCATTAATACCAAACACAGCACTAAACATTTGTGGAGACAACCCATAAATTTCTTGAAGAACAAATGTTGAGCCCGAAATGTAAGCAAACATTGCGCTCATTACGAACCCTTGCGTCAACGCGTAACCTACAAATGTTTTGTCTTTCACTAAGCTTCCAAAGGTTTGTAAAATCTCTTTAAATCCGCCTGTTTTACGGCGTTCCGGCGGTAGTGTTTCATCTAGTCCAACCATAACGCTGATTAACATAACTAAGCCAATTACGGTTAAAACACCGAATACTCCTCGCCACGATACGAACTCCAGTACTTGACCTCCTGCAATCGGTGCTACAATAGGTGCTAACCCGTTAACGAGCATCAGCATTGCAAAAAATTTAGTTAAATCTGTTCCTGAAAACAAGTCTCGCACGCTCGCTCTTGAAATGACCATACCAGCCGCCCCTGCAGCTCCTTGAATAAAGCGTAAGGCAATAAATATCCAAATAGTAGGTGCCACAACGCATAAAGCTGAAGCGATTGTATAGATAATAATTGAAATAACGAGAGGCTTTTTTCGACCTTTAATATCGCTAAAAGGCCCCATTAACAGTTGACCAAACGCTAACCCAATCAAGCAGGCTGTTAAACTAATTTGAACTAAAGATGTTGTCGCATCAAGTTCTTTTGCAATTGTTGGCAGAGCGGGTAAATACATATCGATTGTAAAAGGCCCAAATGCACCCAGCCCTCCTAAAATTAAAACAAGCAGCAAACGGCTTTTTGAACCAACTGCTATATTTTGCGCAAGCTCTCTTTGCATAATATTCTCTCCTTTTTACCCAAATGAAAAAGAGCAACTGTATCCGTTGCTCATTGAACTAAAAACAAAATTTTAACCAGTAAATATAAAATCCATATTGAGACAATTAAAATTAATCCATTTAAAAGACGATTTTGAAACGTTTGAGTTTTTTTCTTTGGCTGAGCTTGTTTTCTTCGTTCAGAACGACTCATGGGCTGTTGATTATCATGATTCGCTAACATGATCTTGCATCTCCAATCTTACTAACAAAATCTTTTCTCGCTAAATAGTTTACCACACTTCTACTAAATAGTGGAGAATAACCATTACAAAAAAGAGGGTGGGACATAACAAAACAAATTTTCAAAAAGACACACAATCTCTTTTCTCACCTCTTTACGTTATCAGAACACGTTCGTTCCATTGCGCTACGGCCACTCGCTTTCCGCGGAGACTGTCCTTCGCTCCATTCCACCCTGTTTCTAACATTGTTTTCACAATCAACAAAAAACCTGAACGATTAAAAGTGAGGAACTCTCAATCGTTCAGGTTTATCATTGGCTGAAATCCTTATGTCCCAGCCTCCCTTTCTTTATCTTTTTGCTTTAAATTTCCACACATAGCTTTGAAAGTCGCCTTGTAAGGAAATAGGGATATGAATTCCACTGTACATAAGCTCATCGCCCCCATACACCTTATCTGTTCCTATTAATTCATACGATTTCTCTGAATCTAACCCATGAAGTTTCATCGAGCGCAAAGGTGCCGCCGGCTCAGCAAGTACACGATAATAAAATACTACTACCTCTTCTTTTGCTTCATCCGTAAATAACCATGCTGTTTCATGTCCTTCAAATGGACTTAAGAGTCGATAAAAATTACCGTACTGAATGAGTCTTCGAATTTCCTTATATTCCACAATTTGCTCTTTTACAGCTTGTTTCTCTTCATCTGTTAGCTTCGTTAAATCTAGCTCATAGCCAAGGTTGCCAGCCATTGCTACATCACCGCGCATCTTTAATGGTGCATAGCGATGAACTTGGTGATTCGGAATATCTGATACGTGCGCTCCCATTGATACAATCGGGTACACAAGGCTTGTGCCATACTGAATTTTCAGACGTTCAACCGCATCCGTGTTATCGCTGGTCCAAGTTTGCGGCATGTAATACAGCATCCCTGGGTCAAAGCGTCCTCCACCACCAGAGCAGCTTTCAAATAAAATATGAGGAAATGCAGTTGTAAGGTCCTCCATCATTTTGTATACGCCTAAAATATGGCGATGAGACGTTTCTTTTTGACGCTCAGCAGGAAGAAGTGCTGAACCCACTTCTGTTAAGTGGCGGTTCATGTCCCATTTAACATACGTAATTGGAACGCTTGAAAGAATAGCTGAGATGCGTTTTGTAATTTCAGCGCGTACATCTTCTCTAGAAAAATCAAGAACCAGTTGCTCTCGACTTTCCGTTCGATGACGGTTCGGTACGTGTAAACACCAATCCGGATGTTCTCTATATAAATCACTATCTTTTGAGACCATTTCAGGTTCAAACCATAAGCCAAACTCCATGTTTACGTTGTTTACACGTTTGGCCACATCTTCTAAGCCTGCAGGAAGTTTCTCATTATCAACGAACCAATCTCCAAGTGACGTTGTGTCTGAGTTGCGCTTTTTAAACCAGCCATCATCAAGTACAAACAGCTCCATGCCAAGCTCGCTACCTACCTTGGCAATTTGCTCTACTTTCTCCGCATCAAAGTCAAAGTAAGTAGCTTCCCAGTTGTTTACTAGTATTGGACGCTCTTTCTCTTTAAATTCACCGCGTAATAGATGGTTTTTATATAAATTATGGAAAGTGTGAGACATTTCTGATAAACCTGCAGCTGAATATACCATGACGACTTCAGGAGTTTGAAAAGCCTCCTCTTTTTCTAGTAACCACGTAAAATTATGCGGGTGAATGCCTACAGATAAACGCGCCGTTGAAAACTGGTCTACTTCTACTTGGGCTAAGAAATTACCGCTATAAACAAAGTTAAATCCATATACTTCTCCAGAATATTCAGTCGCATCTTTACGAAGCAGCGCAAGAAAAGGATTCTGCTGATGGCTGCTTGCACCTCTTATACTGCCAACAGATTGAATACCCGTATGCAATGGCTGACGCTCAACATGACGCTCTTTCCCCCATGCACCTGGCAGTGAAAGCATATCAAATTCTGCGTCCCGAAAATCAACGTTAGCACTGAGAGCACGAATCAACTTTATAGACTCTTTCCCTTGGTTTTCAAACTTTGTCGCACGCGTAATCCCATTATAGTTTTCAAAAACCGTATACTGTAACGTTACTTCTAAGCCAATAATGCTATCTTCTAACACAATCTCTAGAGTCTCTGCTTCATCATCAGAATGAATATATGTAGCTGGTAATTCTTCTAAGCTAGGTTTCCCTTTATAAATTCGATGCTCTTTATAACGTAAATCCGTAACCGCTGTACCATTTGATAGTTCTACTTGATAAGCTGGTGAACGAAAATCACCGTTTCCATGCTGAGGGTATTCTTGAGGTAACCAATCCAGTGAAAACGTGCGGTCTCCTTGATACGGGTTCGGAGAAAACGAACGGTCTAACGGCTGGATTTGGTTTGTGTGATTGTAGTTATTAATCTTTCTCCCCCAGTAAAAATGAGCTAAGTAATTATCTCGAACAAGCCCCATTACGTAGCTTGTATCTTTTGCTTTCAAGTGAAAGATCTTATTCTTTTCGTCAAATAAAATAGACATTTCTCTCCATCTCCCCTAGCTTTGTTGTCATTCTATCTTTTCTGCTATACTTTCCCGAGCAATAAAGCTCGTAGGTAACATAACCTTAATTGGTAACTCTCTTCCTTTTAATCTATCATGAAGAAGCTTTACCGCTGTTTTCCCCATTTCTTCTGTATGAATTTTAACTGTAGATAGGCTTGGAGTTAGGTAAGCCGCTGCACTAATATCATCAAAACTAACAATTGATACTTCCTTTGGCACATGAATACCTGCTTCATTAAGCGCTTTTAAAGCTCCAATAGCCAATGGGTCACTCGCTACAATAATTGCAGTAGGCATGCTTTCTTGATTAATTAATTCTTTCGTCATTTCGTATCCATGAATTGGATCCCATCCCGTTACTTTTACATAGCGTGAATGAAAGTTCCCTTTTTCTTTCATCACTCGTTCATACGTGTTTTGACGTCTTTCAGAATGATGCTCTCCGGCACTGTCACTGAGGCGCTTTGTAATCACTTTCCCACCAATAAAGGCAATATCTTTATGCTTCATTTCTTCTAGCTTTTCAATTAAGTCTCTAGTTGCAGCTTCGAAATCAGACGTCACTACATCAAAATCATTACCTTTAGGTGTATAGTCAACAAAGATTAGCCTATTTTTATTGTAATAAAATGACGCTAAATCTTTTTCGTCAATTGCTCCTATCACGATTAAGCCGTCTAAATGATTAAGTCCGCCTTTAGGGATTTCATTTTCACCAACCACAAATACGTTTTCAATTTTAAATTGATAAGCTTCACAAATACTTTCGATGCCTAATCGAATAGATAAAAAGTATGGATCATTCACTTCATCTTTTTGTGATGTTGTTAGGATTAAACCGATAGAACGAGTCTCTGTTAATTTTGAATACGCCGTATTTTTTCTTTTTGACGACTGATAATTTAAGCTTTTTGCAGTGTTAATTACTCGCTTACGCGTATCGTCAGCGACGGATAGAGTTTGATCACTATTTAAAATTCTAGATACGGTAGCGATTGAAACGCCTGCTTGCTGTGCAATATCTTTAATCGTTGCCATAAGTTAGCCACTCCCTGTAAAACTTCTATTTGCTTTTATGATAGCATACGAAAATTGGTATAGACCAAACAGTTTACGAAAAAAGACTGCTTGCTTATTATGCAGTCGTCGGCAAAACAGTTGATTTTACTACTTTTTAGTAAAATTAACTAAATTTATTTTATCAAAACCTCCGATGGAGTTCAACATCTTTTTGAATGCGTTTTCAAAAAAGAAGAAAGAAGAAGCTGATTAACCTCAGCTCCTTCTTTCTTCACTCTCTATTCAATGGCGTCATAAACGCCTGTTACAACGCTTCCATATTGACCGGTTTCAAACACATCTCCTTCAAAGCGATTTGGATTTTCTGACGGATTAATAAGTGGTGAATGTTTCTTGTTCGTCAATAAAACAATACCTAAATCCTTCTCTCGATCAATGATTGTGACAGTACCAACCCAGCCAGTATGGCCAATTGCATTTCGACTTGCATGAGGACCAAACATCCATTCCATGCTTTCATCCCCGTTTCGTCTCCATCCAAGTGCATATGTAGAATTCATAGGTGACGGCTCTGTAAAGGTTTGAATTGTTTGCTCATTAAATAATTGATGACGACCATATCCTCCTCCGTTTAACATGACTTGTAGTAAAACTGCTAAATCACTCGTTGTTGAAAACAAGCCAGCATGCCCCGAAACACCTGCCATTGAATAATATGCTTTTTCGTCATGAACTTCTCCCTGCAGTGTGTAAGTTCGAACATTCGGAAAGTTGATAACACCATCCCGCGTATTGCCCTGTAGTTCAGTTGCCGCAAAGTCTTTTGACTTAAACCCTTTTTGTAGCGGGTTAAACAGTGTATGTCTCAAGCCCAATGGTCGATAAATTTCATTTTCCACATAATGATCTAAGCGCTGATTAGTAATTTTCTCAACGATAACGCCGAGGAGCATATAATCAACGTCGCTGTATACATTCTTTGTTCCTGGTTCGTATTGAAGAGGTGTCTTGGAAATTAAACTAATGGTTCTGTCTCTTTCCTGAGAATATAAAGCACCCGCTTTTGGATGAAAGTATTGTGGATCTGGTGGAAATCCCCCGCTATGATGAAGTAAATCAATCACTTTCATTTGATCCTTTCCTTTAATAACATCCTCTGGCTGGTCTTTAAAATCTGGTAGATATGTTTGAACCTTTTCATTTAAATTTAGCTTCCCTTCGCTAACCAGCTTTTGGAGAGCGAAGTTTACCGCATACATTTTCGTATTGGATGCTAAATCAAACATAGTACTTGTTTTCATTTTTTCAGGGTGTTTTAAAAGTGTAGAACTATTATATTTTTTAGCATAGCCATACGCGGTATTTTTCACAACTTTACCATCTTTTACAACAAGTAATACGGCGCCTGGAAAACCCCTTTTAATTTCTTGTTCAATCATCGCATCAACTTCTTTTAGCTTAGCAGATGACATTCCAACCTCCTCAGGTTTTGCTTTTTTTAACAATGAATGATTGATAACGTAAGATGAGTCTTGATGAACGGATGTTTCTGAATGAATAGTAGCAGATGTAAATGAGGGGCTGCTTGTTAGAGCAAGCAGTGATGCTAGCGATAATGCTGCGTACGATTTTTTCATGGCACTTCCTCCTACAAGAATAATAGATGCATAACTAGGATTGTGCTTCTACTATTATTGTAAAAGAAAACTTGATTAGAAGATATTGGATATAAGTCCTGTTTCTTCATTTAAAATTCAACTAATGCATTCGACTTATTCTACAAGATTACAAACTTTCTAACACAGTTAACGTTTTTTGTAATAATGCTAGTCCATTTATGATAGATAAGAAAGAAGAAGGTCTTATTCTTCCCCTTTCTTATCCCATACTACTACCCTCTATTTCTAGAAACCGATCTCATAGCAAACCATTGAATAATACTCATCGTAAATGTCACAACAAATAAAAAAACATACGTGGAGTAAAATTGACCGGTTAAGTCAACTAAAGTACCGATGATAATTGGTCCTAATGCACCGATGATATAGCCAGCTGACTGGGTCATTGCTGACAAGCCAGCAGCTTCATCAGCGTTTTTCGATAAATCAATCGGTAGTAATAAGTTTAGCGGAAATAGCGTTCCAGCACCGATACCAATAAAGATTGCACCCACCCATGGAACAACTTCAAGAGCTAATAAAAGTAGACCTAACGCTTCCATTCCAGCGGCAAACCAGAGCCAAAAAAGGCGTGATGTCACTTTTTTTAATAAAACTGGTAATAAAAAACCCACTGGAATTTGAGTTGCAGTAAAGAGCGTAAGAATGTTTGCTGCATACTGCTTCGAATAGCCCTGATTTTCAATCAGTGGAGCAATCCAAGCCGTTGCCGAATAAAAAATCATGGCCATACAGCCAAAAGATAACGTTAATAGCCACGCGCGTTGGCTTTTCCAAGGTATAGGCTTCACTTCTTCGGGTACCGAAAGACCAGAGGGACTTTCGCTATTTTTCAAAACCCATTGCCACCACACCGGAATAGCAGCAATAGCAAATAGTACCCAAACGCTCAGCGTCACTCTCCACGAATTTGTGTTTTCATAAATCGAAACTGAAAGCCATGAAGCGGCAACTGCTCCTGTTGTCAAAGCAGCTGTATACAGACTAATCATAAACGGTACATGTTCATTAAAATATTTTTTTATAAAGCCAGACAAAAGCGGGCCCATAGCGGCAATTCCTACTCCTGCTATAAGCGAGGTCATAATTAAAAAGCCTGTTGAATATGTAAAAAAACGTAGTAGCGTCCCAATTCCAATCAAACAAAGCGCATACCCAATAATACGCTCTAGCCCAAATTTTTGAGCCAAGCTTGCAGCAAGCGGTGAAAACACTCCCATACACAATACGGGTACAGCTGTCAAAAGGCTAGCCGTAGACGCATTCATTTGAAGTGTTGACGTAAGCTCCTGTAAAATAGGGGAAATTGAATTAATAGCTGGTCGCATATTTAGTGCTGCAATCATAATGGAAACAGCAAATAAAACCATTTTCTTTTTATTGATGATCATCACCCCCACACCTTCTCTTCTATTATACGTCAGTTCTTCTAACAATGACGTAAAAAAAGCAGCTTCCATTGGAAGCTACCTTTACTCATACTCTTTTTCAAAGTGTTTTGTACTCCGAGCCGTTTCAATTGGTCGTACAAGCTTTTCAATTTGTTCACGTTTAGGCTCTAAAAATGGAGGAAGTGAAAGCTTTTCTCCTAGTGTTTCATACTCTTCATCTCCCATAAATCCTGGACCATCGGTTGCAAATTCAAATAAAATCCCAGGAGAAACGCGAGCATATAAAGATTCAAAGAAATGACGATTCACATAGCCTGATGTTGGAAATCTAAAGCTCGCAAGTCGATCAATCCACTCTTCAAGTACTTGACGATCATTCACTCGGAACGCAACGTGGTGAACGGTTCCATACCCTTGAATACCTTCAGGTAAAGTTGTGTTATGTTCAACGACTACTTGAGCACCGTTCCCACCTTCTCCAACTTCAAATAGATACAAGTCACCTTTTTGGTCCACCTCGCGGAATAATAATACTTTCTCTAATACTTCCTTAAAGAACTCATAATTCGCCACGCGTACAAAGATTGGACCAAGTCCAGTAATGGCATATTCCAGTGGAATCGGCCCCTTTTGCCAAGGTATACCAGAAGCTACTCCGACATTTCCTTCATCAGAAATTAATTGGTATTGCTGATCATCAAAGTCCACAAAAGATAAAGTTTTTTTTCCAAATAGCTCTTGAATGCCATCGTGATGAACACCCAAACGATTAAATCGCTTTTCCCAATATTGAAGTGCTTCATTGTTTGGAACACGAAATGATGTTTTAAAAATTTCATTCGTACCATGAGATCCTTTTGGAATTCCTGGGAAGTCAAAAAACGTCATATCAGTTCCAGCACTTCCTTTATCATCTGCAAAAAACAAATGATAGGTTTGAATATCGTCCTGGTTGACTGTTTTTTTCACCAAGCGCATCCCTAGTACATACGTGAAAAACTCATAATTTTTTTCAGCACTACTCGTAATAGCTGTCACGTGATGAATACCTTTTAATTCATTCATTCTAATTCCTCCTAACTAGGATTATGTTTATACCATCATTTATTTTCATATCGAATATCTTTAATTCGAGATAATTATATCAAATTTACTTTCATTATGTCAATCGCAATCAAGTAGCTCATTACAATTCATTAAAAATGGACTCGCCCTTTTCTACTCAATACAGGCTTTTGCATATACCAGGTTGTCCGGTTTTTCATATCTTATATTAAGTAGAATGCATTAGAGCTTCTACTAATAAAACAACTGGGAGATGATTGTCAATGTGTAGAAAACACGACAAGCACCGTAAAGGTAAAAAAGATTATGGTAAGAAAGAGTTTAAATGCTACTGCTACGAAAAAGATTCTTACAAAAAAGATTACAAGCACGATGACAAAAGAACTTGTGACAAAAAGAAACACAGCTACGACAAGAAAGAAAGATGCTCTTATAAAAAAAGCAGCAAACGCCACGGTAAATGGGACTACTAATTTAAATAAACTAAATTTATTTTAGTAAATAGAAAGAATAGAACGATTTTTGTTCTATTCTTTTTTATCTTCATTTCTTCACTTTCCACCTACATTAAAATGAATCAACAAACAATTAAGCTTTGGTATGAGTAGTACTATAAAAAAGCAGATGCAAAGGCATCTGCTTCTATTCTGTTACGATAATTGGTTGACCTTTCGTCACAATGATTGTGTGCTCAATTTGTGCAACAAAGCTTCCATCATTTGTCGCTAACGTCCAGCCGTCATCCAGCTGATATGCTTCTTCAGCATTTGTTGACACGAACGGTTCATACGCAATAACCATTCCATCTTTTAAAAGCGTGCGGTCTCTTGGCTCATAGTAGTTATGAACGTGATCTGGCTTATCGCGAAGTGAATGTCCTACCCCGTGACCCGTTAAGTTAGTAATAACCGTGTACCCACGTTTGCGTGCACTGTTATGAACAGCTCGCCCAACATTACTAAGCTTACCACCAGCTTTAAACTTTTTAAGTCCCTCATCAAATACTTCTTTTGTCGCTTTACAAAGCTTCTCTAAAAACTTATTACTGTCCCCAACAACAAACGAAATGCCCGTATCAGCAAAATAACCGTCTTTCGAACCTGATACATCAATATTAACAAGATCTCCATCTTCAATTACACGTTTACCAGGAATGCCGTGAGCTACCTCTTCGTTTACACTAATACAAGAATAGCCTGGGAAATCAAATAGTTCTTTCGGAGCAGAAATTGCTCCATGTTTTTCAAAAAGTTCTTTAGCTAATTCATCTAGTTCGCCCGTTGTAACTCCAGGCTTCGTTTCTTTTACTAACGTATCTCTTATCTCAGCAAGAATCTTTCCAATTTTCATTAAGCCTTGCCTTTCTTCTTCAGTACGTACTATCAATTTCTATTCACACCTTTCATATGAACATATCTTATCTTACTCCAAGGATTCAAGCAATGAGTTAGGATTATAAATAAATAAAACAAAATATTCATTTTTTTCACCACATAAAAATGAGTTTGGGACATAACAAAATGATGGCTTCTAAAAGACGAACACTCGCTGTTCCCATCTCTTTGATTTGTCTTAACTCGTTCGTTCCATTGCGCTACGGCCACTCGCTTTCCGCGGGGAGGAACCTGAGCTTCCTCGCTGCGCTGCGGGATCTCCGTTTTCCCTCTCTTTCCCGCAGGAGTCGAGTATCCCACGATCCATTCCACCCTGTTTCCAACATTGTTTTCACAATCAACCAAAAAACCTGAACGATTAAAAGTTATGAACTCTCAATCGTTCAGGTATAGTAGAGGCTGAACTACTTATGTCTCAGTCTCATTTCTTTATAAGCTAATTACTGTTTTATAGTATGGATTCATTAATCTAACAGCTCTTTATTTTTTGCATACGAGCGTTTTAATGAAATATATTCAGCAAGAAACATTAAAACACCGCTAATCAATACACTTTTCGCTAAACGCTTGCCACCCTAAAAATAATACATATAGTAACGGAAACAACACTATAAAGCTAATCGACTTTACAATAAGTAGTTCAGATAATGTGGAGAAAATTTAAATTAACAGTTCAAATGTTATATAAAATAACAACTAAATTAGCAGTAAATTTAACACCAAAAAACGCTTGGGCATCCAAGCGTTTTTCTATACTATAATTGGAATTTTTCCTTGATTATCTTTGCCACTTCATCCGCACTCAAGTTTGTATTGTTTATTTTCGTATAGTTTGAATATTTAATTTCACCCTCTAAAGAATTCAATCTGTATTTCTCCATCGAATTTTTTAAATCACCTTCAGACCA
>NZ_KQ758666.1:0-35685 GCF_001457055.1 Priestia veravalensis
CTGCGCTCCAGAATCAGAGTAATCATCTGGAAGCAATGGAAGGTACCGAAGAAACAAATCAAATCGCTAATTCAGCTAGGGATTCCGAAGGAAGAAGCGAAAGGATTAACCTACTGTCGAAAAGGTTACAGGTATATAGGGCTATCAAAAGTCGTCCAAAGAGCAATCTCAAACAAAAGACTAAAGCAGAGGGGAGTACCCTCTGCCCTAGAACGTTACTTAAAAGTACACACTGTAATATAAATTGAAACGCCGTATACGAGACCCGTACGTACGGTGTTGTGAGAGGGGCGAAAATAAGTTAATTTATTTTCCCTCTACTCGATTGTGAGAAAAAAGGTGTGTCTTGGTGAGATTTCATGAATTTTTGCAGGTGACTCTTAGCATATTGAAATGCATCCTTTTCAGTTTTTCGCTCTTCATATGGCAACTTTTTATCAAATTCAAACTGCTTTTTAAAAAAAGGAATATCTTCTTGCATCACATGACGCAATTCATGAAAGATTATTTCAATCAAAGGTAAGTACTCCTCAAAATTAAATATAAAAATGATGCCAACTTCCCTCCAATAAACGGCGGATGCATATTGAAGGAATTCTGCCTCTTCTTCTCCAAGTTCAGAAACAATCTTATTGGCTTCACAAGAGTCACAAAACACAACTGGGGTTGTGAACTTTCGGTTAAGACATGAGAATACTTCTTTTTGCAGGCTGTGCAAGTCAAATGAAAATTCTTCATCTAGCACAAACCAGTTTTGACACTCTTGGTAGACAGGACGCTTATGAATAGTCGAGTAAATGAGTAATGGATTCATGGTATGTTCACACTCCTTACTAGCAGTCATATTCATTTTCGACCTTTTTATTTACCCCTATACTTCTGATTAAGAAACTTATGAAGAGGTTATTAATATATATGTCAACGAGCTATTCATTTAGAAGAAAAGGAATAAAAACTCTAAATAAGTCCAGGAGAAAAATCCCTTTTCTAGAGGAATATAGAGTGTAACCCCTATCATTTTAAAAGGAAGATTTTATATTTATGGAACTGCTCTCAGAAATGTTGCTTGATGCTAGTGAAGTTTGGTATTATCAGTATATTGTAGTGGGACGAATATTCGGAGGTGAACGAACATGTCAAGAATTTCTGTTGAACAAGTAAAACATGTTGCACATTTAGCTAGATTAGCTGTAACAGATGAAGAAGCAGCTCTATTTACGAAGCAATTAGATGCAATCATTACATACGCTGAGCAGTTAGATGAATTGGATACTACAAACGTAAAACCAACTTCACACGTACTAGACGTGAAAAACGTAATGCGTGAGGACAAGCCAGCAAAAGGATTACCTGTTGAAGATGTAATGAAAAACGCGCCAGACCATAAAGATGGATACGTCCGCGTACCAACTATTTTAGAATAAGAAAGGAGGCTTTACGATGTCATTATTTGATCGTAAACTTTCAGAATTACATAAGCTTCTTCATAGCAAAGAAGTAAGTGTACAAGACCTAGTAGAAGAATCGTATAAGCGTATTAACGCAGTAGATGATAAAGTGGGTGCTTTCCTAGCACTAAACGAGGATAACGCTCGTGCTTACGCAAAACAACTAGACGAAGCGCTACAAACGAAAGATGAGTTTGGTTTGTTATTTGGTATGCCTATCGGTGTGAAAGATAACATCGTAACAAAAGACTTACGCACAACGTGCTCCAGTAAAATTCTAGCAAACTTTGATCCAATCTATGACGCAACAGTTGTTCAAAAGCTACAATCAGCTGAAGCAGTAACGATTGGTAAATTAAATATGGATGAGTTCGCAATGGGTTCTTCAACTGAAAACTCTGGCCTACAATTAACTCGTAACCCGTGGAATTTAGATTATGTACCGGGTGGATCTAGCGGTGGTTCAGCAGCAGCTGTTGCAGCTGGCGAAGTACCATTCTCACTAGGTTCTGATACGGGTGGTTCAATCCGTCAACCAGCGGCTTATTGTGGTGTTGTTGGATTAAAACCTACATACGGACGCGTGTCTCGTTACGGTCTTGTTGCATTTGCATCTTCTTTAGATCAAATCGGACCAATCACAAACTCAGTTGAAGATAATGCATATTTACTTCAAGCGATTTCAGGCGTTGACCCAATGGATTCAACTTCTGCAAATGTAGATGTTCCAGACTATGTATCTGCTTTAACTGGCGATATTAAAGGCCTTAAAATTGCTGTACCAAAAGAATATCTAGGTGAAGGTGTTGGAGAAGAAGCTCGTCAATCTGTACTGGATGCATTAAAAGTATTAGAAAGCCTTGGCGCAACTTGGGAAGAGGTTTCATTACCACACTCTAAGTATGCCTTAGCAACATACTACTTACTGTCTTCTTCAGAAGCTTCTGCAAACTTATCTCGCTTTGACGGTGTACGTTATGGATACCGCACAGATAATGCTGAAAACTTACTTGAAATGTACAAGCAAACGCGTAGCGAAGGCTTTGGTAACGAAGTGAAGCGCCGTATCATGCTTGGTACATTTGCGTTAAGCTCAGGTTATTATGATGCTTATTATAAAAAAGCACAGCAAGTACGTACGCTTATTAAGGAAGATTTCGAATCTGTATTTGAAAACTATGACGTTATCATTGGTCCTACAACGCCAACACCAGCGTTCAAAATTGGTGAAAAGACAGATGATCCGTTAACAATGTATGCAAATGATATTTTAACAATTCCAGTAAACCTTGCAGGCGTACCAGGTATCTCTGTACCTTGTGGTCTTGCGAACGGATTACCATTAGGATTGCAAATTATCGGTAAGCATTTTGATGAAAGCACAATTTATCGCGTCGCTCATGCATTCGAACAAGCAACTGAGCATCACAAAGCGAAACCAGCACTGTAAGGGGTGAGAAGAAGATGAACTTTGAAACGATTATCGGTCTTGAAGTACACGTTGAACTTAAGACAAAATCTAAAATTTTCTCAGCAAGTCCAAACGCGTTCGGAGCAGCGCCAAATGCGAACACAAGCGTTATCGACTTGGGATATCCTGGCGTACTGCCAGTTCTAAATAAAGAAGCGGTTAACTTCGCGATGAAAGCAGCTCTTGCATTAAACTGTGAAATCGCAACAGATACAAAGTTTGACCGTAAAAACTATTTCTATCCGGATAACCCAAAAGCTTATCAAATTTCTCAATTTGATAAACCAATTGGTGAAAACGGTTGGATTGAAGTTGAAGTAAACGGTGAAACAAAGCGTATTCGTATTAACCGACTTCACTTAGAAGAAGATGCGGGTAAATTAACGCATACAGGTGATGGTTACTCTCTAGTAGACTTTAACCGTCAAGGTACGCCTTTAATTGAAATCGTATCAGAAGCAGATATGCGTTCTCCGGAAGAAGCTTACGCATACTTAGAAAAATTAAAATCTATCATCCAATACACAGGCGTATCTGATTGTAAGATGGAGGAAGGTTCACTTCGCTGTGATGCCAATATTTCTCTACGTCCAGTTGGACAAGAGAAGTTCGGTACAAAAACAGAGTTAAAGAACTTAAACTCTTTCAACTTCGTACGTCGAGGTCTTGAGCATGAAGAAAAGCGCCAAGAGAAAGTATTATTAGCTGGTGGAATCATTGAGCAAGAAACACGCCGCTTTGATGAATCAACAGGCGAAACACTCTTAATGCGTGTAAAAGAAGGATCGGATGATTATCGTTACTTCCCAGAGCCAGACCTTGTAGCACTTCATATTGATGATGAGTGGAAAGAGCGCATCCGTGCGTCAATTCCAGAGCTTCCAGATGCTCGTAAGAAACGTTATGTTGAAGAACTTGGGTTACCTGCTTATGATGCAATGGTATTAACGCTAACAAAAGAAATGTCTGATTTCTTTGAAGCAACGATTGAAGCTGGCGGAGACGCGAAGTTATCTTCTAACTGGTTAATGGGTGAAGTATCAGCATACTTAAACTCAAACCAAAAAGAGTTAGCTGATGTAGCATTAACTCCAGAAGGTTTAGCGGGCATGATTAAGTTAATTCAGGAAGGCACAATTTCATCTAAGATTGCGAAAAAAGTCTTCAAAGAGTTAATTGAAAATGGTGGAAGCGCAGAAAAAATCGTAAAAGAAAAAGGCCTTGTGCAAATTTCTGACGATGCAACGCTACGCAAGTTTGTAACGGATGCGTTAGATGCAAATCCTCAATCAATTGAAGATTTCAAAAATGGTAAAGACCGTGCAATTGGATTCTTAGTAGGGCAAATTATGAAAGCGTCAAAAGGTCAAGCCAACCCTCCAATGGTTAACAAAATTTTATTAGAAGAAATTAAAAAGCGCTAATTAGCGACCGTTAATTTCTTTACATCATGTGATGACTGCCCCCTCGTAAAATTGTAGCTGCTATTTTAAGAGGGGGTCTTATTTTGGAATAGAGATTATGCAGATGTATATAATGTAGATATTGAATTGGTTTGGATTTTGATAAATTATCATTATTAGGATGATGAAAATGAAAAGAGCGAGAATCATTTATAACCCGACATCGGGGCGTGAAATTTTTAAAAAGAATTTACCAGAGGTACTTCAAAAGCTAGAGCAAGCTGGTTATGAGACGTCTTGTCATGCAACTACCTGTGCTGGTGATGCGACAGAAGCTGCTAAGGTAGCAGTGGAGCGCAAATTTGATATCGTCATTGCTGCTGGCGGTGATGGAACGATTAATGAAGTTATTAACGGCATTGCTGGACAAGACTATCGACCTCAGCTAGGGATTATTCCAGTAGGAACAACCAATGACTTTGCTCGTGCAATTAACGTTCCTCGTACGATTGAAGGAGCGGTTGATGTTATCATTAACGGTGTACCAAAAGCGATTGATCTAGGTGCAGTTACCAACGAAGGACAGACGCATCACTTTGTAAATATTGCAGGCGGTGGCCGCTTAACAGAGCTTACGTATGAAGTTCCGAGTAAGTTAAAAACAATGCTGGGTCAGCTTGCTTACTACTTAAAAGGAATGGAAATGCTGCCTTCAATTAAGCCAACCACGGTTGAAATTGAGTATGATGGCAAGTTTTTTAGCGGAGATATTATGATGTTTCTAGTATCTTTAACAAATTCGGTTGGAGGCTTTGAGAAGCTAGCGCCAGATTCCTCTTTAGATGATGGAATGTTTGATTTAATTATTTTGAAAAAAGCTAACTTAGCTGAGTTTATTCGTATTGCTACATTAGCGCTACGCGGAGAGCACATCAATGACCCCCATATTATTTATACAAAAGCAAATCGCGTTAAGATTCATACAAACGATAAGATGCAGCTGAACCTTGATGGGGAATACGGTGGATTATTGCCTGGGGAATTTGTCAATTTATATCGACATGTAGAAGTTTTTGTCCCAAAAGAGACAGCGAAATTAATGGAGAAAAATGAGATCGCCTAACTGCGATCTTTTTTTATGGAAACGACTTTTGTGTAAAGGGAATCGATGTGGTACAATCAGTTCAGCATTTTTAAATACAAAGGATGTACGATAAATGGAAAAGTTAACACCACCAGTTGAAAAAAATGATTATATAGATGTTACGTTTGAAGATTTAACACATGACGGTTCAGGCGTAGCCAAAGTAAACGGCTTTCCAATCTTTGTTCAGAACGCACTGCCTGGCGAAAGCGGCCAAGTGAAAGTAATAAAAGTAAAAAAAGGCTATGCGTTTGGAAAACTTATGAATCACAGTACGGTGAGCGAAGCTCGCGTAGAACCTCCCTGTCCTGTGTATAAGCAGTGCGGAGGCTGTCAGCTTCAGCACGTAAGTTACGAAGGTCAGCTTTCGTTTAAGCAAAAGCAGGTCCAAGGGGTAATGGAAAGAATTGGCCACCTGCCAAACGTGCCGGTTCTACCAACAATGGGTATGACAGATCCTTGGCGCTACCGTAACAAAGCGCAGGTTCCTGTTGCAAATCGAGACGGTGGCTTAGTGGCTGGTTTCTATCAGCAGCGCAGCCATGACATCATTGATATGGACATGTGCCTAATTCAACAGCAAGAAAACGATGATGTTGTTCAAGTTGTTAAAAGCATTCTTGAAAAGTACAATGTTCCCGCTTATCATGAGCAAAAACACAAAGGAACCATTCGCCACATCATGGCTCGCTACGGCTTAACGACGGGAGAAATTATGGTTGTGCTTGTTACTCGCACAAGCGAGCTTCCAAACAAAAAGCACATCATTGAAGAAATCGTTAAAGCCGTGCCGAATGTGAAATCAATCGTTCAAAACGTCAATACAAAGCGCACAAACGTTATTCTGGGTGATCAAACAAACGTACTTTGGGGCGAAGAATATATTTATGACTATATCGGTGACGTTAAGTTCGCTATTTCAGCCAAGTCATTTTATCAGGTAAACCCAGAGCAAACGAAAGTACTTTATGACAAAGCGCTTGAGTATGCAGATTTAACAGGAGAAGAAACGGTGATTGATGCATATTGCGGAATTGGGACAATCTCTCTGTTTTTAGCGCAAAAAGCCAAGAAGGTATACGGAGTAGAAATTGTTCCCGAAGCGATTGAAGACGCTAAGCGCAACGCTAAGCTAAACAACATTGATAACGCTGAGTTTGAAGTGGGAGAAGCTGAAGTTGTCATTCCTAACTGGTACAAGCAAGGCATCAAAGCGGATGTAATCGTCGTTGATCCGCCAAGAAAAGGCTGTGACGAAGCACTATTAAAAACAATTCTTAAAATGAAGCCAAAGAAAGTCGTATACGTATCATGCGGCCCGGCAACCTTGGCGCGTGACCTCAAGATTCTTGAAGAAGGCGGCTATCAAACGGTAGAAGTGCAGCCTGTTGATATGTTTCCGCATACGACGCATGTGGAATCCGTGGCGAAATTGATTTTAAAAGAAGAGGCTGGGACATAAGTAATTCAGCCAATGATAAACCTGAACGATTGAGAGTTTCTCACTTTTAATCGTTCAGGTTTTTTGGTTGATTGTGAAAACAATGTTGGAAACAGGGTGGAATGGAGCGTAGGACACTCGACTCCTGCGGAAGAGAGGGAAAACTGAGATCCCGCAGCGCAGCGAGGAAGCTCAGGTTCCTCCCCGCGGAAAGCGAGTGGCCGTAGCGCAATGGAACGAACGTGTTGAGACAAACCAAAAGGATTGGAACAGCTATTGTTCGTCTCTTAGAAGCAATCATTTTGTTATGTCCCAAACTCTTCTTTGTTTAAAAAGGATGCTATAAAACTAATCTTATATGTACTTAAAAATACTTTGTTATTGCATATATTTATTTTGAAATGATTTACATGATAAAAAGTTTAGTAAGTAAGGTGTACACAAAAGGTTCACACCATTTATAGAGGTTATTGCTTTTCTTTTCATTTATAATCCAGTAGGATATTGCTTAATCAAACCATCACGTGATGGTTTTTAAAGGGACGGTGACGCTTAGAGTTATTAGTTTGTAGCTAATTATTTGCGTAAAGAAGCGAAAGATAATCAATGTTTACAGAAGTGACTCCCTGAAAAAACTAGCTTTTGTTAAGCATTTGTCATCTGTTCTTTGAATTCTTTATGAGACGAGGCTATCAGAAAACGGAGATAATCTCAGTCAAGGTTAAAAGCAGCTGCTTGCTATCTCAAGAGTTCTACTTTCAGACCCATCATTGCTCACCGACTAAATACTATTCGCCATGCCGATACAATTATGCTTATTGAAAACGGTGAAATTAAAGAAAATGGTAATCATAATGAGTTAATGAAAAAAGAAGGAGTATATTATCGTATGATCCAGCATCAATTCAAGGCTCCAAAAGCTCTCAGTCAATAATAAATGAATCGAAAAGAAAAAGCTCAACATCTGATGTCATAAAGACAGATGTTGAGCTTTTTTATAAGGAGCTTTACATGAATACTTAACCCGTGACAAATAATAATGTGAAAAATCGATTGCGTAAAAATGAACAGACATAAGAAAATCTTTTCATCTTTAAAATAAAAATCAAATATTTGGATATTTCGTGTCTGAATTGTTAATTTGACAGTATAAAATTAACATTTTTTTTAGACTTTTTACACATAATTAAAGGATTTACAAAACGTTTACAAAAATCAAAATAAAAATTTACAAGCAGAGTTTACTCTATAAGAAATACGAATAGAGTGTCTTGGAGGTTTAGAGATGAAGCTTATAAGAAAGACAGCGATAGGATTACTTGTTCTATCTTTCGTTACTACTTTGGCAGCGTGTGGTTCTTCTGATACTAGCTCAGAAAATTCATCTGGCGGTAGCAATTACACACTAGCAATTTCAGGCTCAACGTCCGTTGGTCCTTTAGCTGAGAAGCTAGCAGCTAAATATGAAGAGAAAAATAACATTAATATAGAGATCAATCAAATTGGTTCTTCTGCTGGAATTACCAACGCAACAAGCGGTGTTTCAGAAATTGGCATGTCTTCACGTGACTTAAAAGAAGAAGAAAAAGCAACTGGCTTAAAAGAGCATATCATTGCTTACGATGGAATTGTGGTAATTACGCATCCTACAAATAAGGTCAAGAATCTTTCAACGGAAGAAGTAAAGAAAATCTTTACTGGTGAAATTACAAATTGGAAAGAGCTTGGTGGAGAAGACATGGAAATTGTCGTCGTTTCCCGAGAAGATGGATCAGGTTCAAGAGATGCATTTCAAGAAATTGTTGGCTACTCTTCTGGAGAGCTAATCAAAAACGCCATTGTTGCGAGTGGAAATGGAAACATTAAAACCACAGTTGCTACAAATAAGCACGCTGTAGGCTTTGTTTCATTTGAGTATATTGATGAATCTGTTGCTACTTTAAATATTAATGGAGTACAGCCTACAGCAGATAATGTATTGCAGCAAAAATATAGCTTATCAAGACCGTTTCTGTTTGTGAACAAACAAGAGACTTTAAGTGAAGAAGGTCAGAAATTCATTGATTATATCTTAAGTCCAGAAGGTCAAAAAATTGCATCGGATGCGGGCGTAATACCATTAAAATAAAACGGTACGTTTAAGCAATTTTGGAGGAATGAAGTATGTCAACGCCACCTATTAAAAATCAAAATCAAGAAGTTGAAAAATCGAATCGAATGAAGTACATGCTAGAGAAACTGTCGGGAAGATTATTTATGTTATGTGCTCTCCTTTCAGTAGTCAGCTTAGTATTAATTATCGGATTTGTATTTTATAAAGGATTTCATCCTTTTGTTACGCAAGGGTATAGCTTTATTGACTTTCTCTTTGGAGTAGATTGGGTACCTAGTGAAGATAAGTTCGGAATCTTTCCTATGATTGTAGCATCTGTCTTTGCTACGATTGGAGCACTCATTATCGGTGTACCAATTGCCTTGTTTACCGCTATCTTTTTAGCTGAAATTGCGCCTAAAAGCTTAGCGAAAATTGTTTCACCTGCTGTACAGCTTTTAGCGGGTATTCCGTCTGTACTATATGGAGTATTTGGATTAGCTGTTATTGTTCCTTTTCTACAAAATAATTTAGGGCTAGCTCGAGGTCAAAGTTTATTAGCGGTCATTTTAGTTTTAGCTATTATGATGTTACCAACGGTTGTTACAGTATCGGAAACGGCCATTCGTGCAGTGCCAAAAACGTATCGTGAAGGGTCGTTAGCTCTTGGAGTTTCTAAGATTGGTACAATCTTCAAGGTAGTAGTCCCAGCGGCTAAGTCAGGTATTATGACAGCTGTTGTTTTAGGAATGGGTAGAGCAATTGGGGAAACGATGGCTGTTATATTAGTTGCAGGAAACAGCTTAATTATTCCATCTAGCTTAACTGATAGTGTACGTCCGTTAACGACTAACATTGCGCTAGAGATGGGGTATGCAGCAGGTACGCACCAAGAGATGCTTTTTGCTACAGGGATTGTGTTGTTCTCGTTTATTTTACTTTTAAATTTTGTATTGGCAAAGATCAGTTCAAAAGGAGGTAACTAAGTTGAGGAAGTTTAAAGATAATGTACTAAATGGACTGCTTTGGTTTTCAGCTTTTTTAACAGTTGCCGTCCTAGTTACTATCGTCGGATATATTTTTTATAAAGGCTATCGTTTAATTAACATTGATTTTATCTTTGGAGATTATTCACCTTCAGGACATGACGGTGGAATTTGGCCAATGATTGTCACAACTATCTATACAATTGTTATTTCATTGCTTATTGCCACACCAATTGGAATCTTGGCTGCTGTATACCTACAGGAATACGCAAAACAAGGAAAGCTAGTTAGAGTCATTCGCTTTGCCACGGAAAGTTTAACTGGGATTCCGTCCATTATTTACGGTTTGTTTGGTGCAGTATTTTTTGTTACGACGTTAAAGCTAGGTATGTCAATTATTTCGGCTTCTTTAACACTTACGATTATTGTTTTACCAGTTATTATTCGAACAACAGAAGAAGCATTAAAAGTTGTGCCACGCTCATATCGCGAAGGATCATTAGCTCTAGGTACAACAAAGTTACAAACTTTATATAAAGTCATTTTACCGAGCGCTATGCCGGGTATACTATCTGGTATCATCCTTTCAATCGGTCGTATCGTTGGTGAGTCAGCAGCAATTTTCTTAACAGCGGGAACGGTAGCTGCACTGCCAGAGAGTATTTTTTCTTCAGCTAGAACATTAACGGTTCATTCGTACTTAGTTACGCAAGAATCTGGAGATATTGAGCTTGCCGCGGCAATTGGAATTGTATTGATTGTGGTTATTTTGGTGTTAAACTTTGCAACGACTTTTATATCTAAAAAGCTAAACAAAGCGGATTATTAAGAGAGGAGTCGAATGATGAATATAACTATTGATCGTCAGAAGGGTAGCAAAACAAACGTGTTAGGAAATGAGAGGCATTCTGATAAGAAGACAAAAATCAGCGTGAGTGATTTGAATTTGTTTTATGGAGAAAAACAAGCACTGTATTCAGTTTCCCTTGATATAAAAGAAAAAGAAGTCACTGCATTTATCGGTCCATCTGGTTGTGGTAAGTCAACATTTTTACGCACATTAAACCGAATGAACGATTTAATCGACAGTGTCAAAATCAGTGGAAAAGTAATTATTGATAATGAAAACATTTATGAGTCAAGCGATGTAATTAAGCTACGAACAAAAGTAGGAATGGTGTTTCAAAAAGCAAACCTATTTCCCATGAGCATCTATGATAATGTAGCGTATGGACCAAGAATGCATGGTATAAAAAATAAAAAAGAGCTAAACAAGATTGTTGAAGAGAGTTTACGTGGCGCTGCGATTTGGGATGAAGTAAAAGACCGCTTAAAGACATCCGCGCTTGGTTTATCAGGTGGACAGCAACAGCGTGTTTGTATTGCTCGTGCAATTGCTATGAAACCAGATGTAATCTTAATGGATGAACCGACTTCAGCTTTAGATCCAATTTCTACTTTAAAAGTAGAAGAATTAATTGCGCAGATGAAAAAAGATTATACAATTATTATTGTAACTCATAACATGCAGCAAGCCGCTCGTATCTCAGATAAAACTGCCTTTTTCTTAAATGGTGAGGTCGTTGAATACAGTTCTACAGATAAACTTTTCTCAGTTCCGCAAGATAAGCGAACAGAAGACTATATTACTGGTCGATTCGGCTAATTATGTACATGAAAAAATCCTAGGGAATTTATTTCCCGGGATTTTTTTATTGAAAGAGTGATGCTTTCCATTGAGAAATTCACTAAAATAAAGAAAAAGGTAGAGAAAGCGAGTATGAGATGAGAATTCAAAAGTATATTAGCGAAACAGGCTTCTGTTCAAGAAGGCATACAAATCGCTTGATTATAGAAGGCAGAGTGACTGTAAACGGAGTCGTTAGTGATAAGAACACCATGATAGCAGAACATGATGAAGTTCTGATTGATGGAAGGCCTATCCCTCGTAAGGAACAGTCTGTTTATTTAGCTCTTCATAAGCCGGTAGGTATTACGTGTACCGCAGCTAAAGAAGTGGAGGGAAATATCATTGATTTTGTAAATTATCCAACGCGAATCTTTCCTGTTGGCCGCTTGGATAAAGCTTCCGAAGGGCTTATTTTAATGACAAATGACGGCGACATTTTCAACAAGATTCTTCGATCAGAGCATGGTCATGAAAAAGAGTATGTTGTTACAGTGGATAAGGTAATTACAGAGCAGTTCGTGCTGGAAATGGAAAGCGGTGTTGAGATTTTAAATACCATCACCAAGCCGTGTAAGGTCGAAAAAATAAGTGACAATGTGTTTAAGATTATTTTAACTCAAGGACTTAATCGACAGATTAGAAGAATGTGTAAAGCATTAGGTTATCGAGTTGAGCGCCTGCAGCGGATTCGCATTATGAATATTCACCTAGGAAATTTAGAAGCGGGGGCTTGGAGAGAGCTATCACAGCAAGAATTAAATGAACTGTTGAAAGAGCTTCAATGACTTATTGAAGCTCTTTCCTTTTAAACGTGGTATTCTAGAAGTAAGTTATGAATTGAAAGAAGGAATAAAAATGTACTTAACACTAAAAGAAGCAGCCGAGTATTTATCCTTACCTGAACAATATATTCAAAGTCTTATTCAGCAAGGAAAGATTCGTACTGTTTTTGACGGTGAACAATACGTAGTAAACAAAGAACAATTTAATACGCATTTTGAGCAGCTTGAAAAATATAAAAAGCAGATGGAAGAGTATTTAAGTGAGCCTATTCCAGAAGACATGGATGTAAAAGACGAAGATTAATTCTCACCCTTTTCAGAGGTGATTAAGCACGTTTCAGCCACTAAAAAGGAGTATTTAAGTGCTGATAGGCGCAAAAAATGTCGAAAAAAGAAAAAAAATGACTGAAAATGTAGTTTTTAAGGGTTTGTTTTTTGTATAATAAAGGAAGAAGTTGAAAAAGGAGAATTATATTGGAACAAGCAAAACAATCAAAAATAATTATCTTTATTGCGGTGCTGTTCTTTTTCATTCTTTTTGCTGTTATTATGCTAAAAGCACAAGGGATTTTACATAATCAAGGGGCAGAACCAGATGAAAAAAAACATGTCGCTATTTTAACTAGTGATGTTATTGTAGATCAAAGTTGGGGAAGTTTAGCCTATAAAGGGAAAGTGGAAATTGAGAATGAATTCCCCGTCATTGCAAAGGTTTACAGCCAGCTTGATAGTAAACAAAAAATTCAAAATGCTGTTCAGGCTGCAGTTGAAGAAAAAGCTGAAGTCATTATTGGTCACGGAAGGGAGTTCTCTCCTTTTTTTAATAAATTAGCAACCTCCTATTCAGATGTTCACTTCGTTACGATACACGGTACCGCTGAGCATTCAAATCAAACAGTCTATACGTTTGATCAATATCAAACTGAATATGAAGCAGGAGTTGCAGCTAGTTTTAAAACAAGTAGTAACAAAGTAGGTCTTATTGATGCATTTGAAGCTCGTGAAAAGAATAAAGGCTTTGAAAATGGGCTAATGGCGGCGGATCAGAATATTGAATTCTTTTACCGAGTGGTAAATAGTCGAGATGATAGTAAAAAAGCTGTGGAGTTGATGAATGAGTTAGTAGACCAAGGAGTCGACGTCATTTATACTAAAGGAAATTCATACAATCGAGATATTATTAGTGTAGCTAAAGAAAAAGGAATTTATGTCATAGGTTATCTTGATGATCAATCGTATATGGGAGAGAGTCAAGTACTGACAAGCGTTATCAATGATGTACCACAGTCTTATCGCTCCATTATGGAGGACTATTTTAGCGAAAGCGGTTTACCATCAGGAACGGTGGTTTTAGATGAGAATGATGGTGTTTATCGACTTGCTCCTTTTGGTCCTATGTACACAGAAAAAGAGAAGAGCGCAATCGAGGATAGCATAGAAGAATAGTAGCAGGAAGCTAGCAATATAGAAAGTATACAAAGAAAGAGATGATTATGAAGAATGTGATAAGTAAGCTTTCGTTTCGGAGTAAAATCCTAAGTTCACTCTTGGTTATTGCCTTGTTGTTGAGCAGCCTGTCGTTTATTTTTGTATATTCAATCGATGATTTGAGTGTTGTTAGCCAAAAGTTAAAAGACGAAGAGATCCCAGAATTAGTTTGGCTTTCTTACTGGGAAGAAGAGCTGCATGTTAAGCAATACATTGTTTCAAATAATTTAGACAGAAATGATTGCTGTACGAGCGTAGTAACGGAATATAAACAATACGGAAACCATGCAATAAGCAGAGTGGAGAATGATCAGCTAGCTTTTCCAGCATCGCTCCAGCAATTGAAAGAACAAATCCAACTACTTGACTTCCAAATAAATAATAATGTCGCAGGATTAATCGCTTACGAAGATCAAGAAGCAGCTGCTACTTATCTTGACGAGGTTTACTTGCCTCAGCTATACAAGGTACAAGCAGAAATTCAGGATCAAAAGAAAGACGTATCAAATTCCTTAGGTCAATTGTCTGGTGATTTACCGCTTATTATTCGAAACACACTAATTGGGTTATTAATTTCAATGGTTGTCATTGTATTCTTATCGATTCTTATCTCTTACCGGATGAGCAGAATGCTTACCAAACCTGTGGAAAGCATGACTGCACGAGTCGATCGGATTGCCGATGGTGAGTACGGTTTACGATTAGAAGAAGAGAAGCAAATCGAGTTTCTTAGACTGAGCAAATCAATAAATAAGATGTCTCAAAATCTTTCTGAGTCTTTCCATAAGATAACGGCAGAGAAGACATACCGCGAGCAAATATTGAACTCATTGCCTGTTGGTATTATTACAGTTGATCATTACAATAATCATCTTTTCTTAAATGCAGCAGTAAAAAAGATGTTAATGATTAGCTTAAGCGATGTTCAACATGCTTTACATCATGAAGGGAACGACAATGAAGCATTTTGGCGTATTTTGCGTGAGAAAAAAGTAAAAAAGCATCAAAAAGTAACGTACCAGCTCAATCAGGAAGAACGCTGCCTGCTGGTTTCTCAATCACAGCTAGTAGACGATGAAAACAATGTGGTCGGCCGTATCTTCCATTTCATCGACATTACTGATACCGAACAGTTAGAATGTCGCATGCATCAATCAGAGAAACTAGCGCAAGTAGGAGAACTAGCTGCAGGAGCAGCTCATGAAATTCGTAATCCATTAGCAGTTATTCATGGTTTTTTATCACTTATGAACCATGGGCTTTCTGTAGATGAGCGTAAATCGTTTCAGGTTGAGCTACTGCTTAAAGAGCTTGAACGAATTAATTCCATCGTAGAAGAAATGCTGATGCTTGCAAAGCCTAGAGCACCCGTTATGAAAGCAAAAAGAATTGATTATGTACTAGAAGAAATCATTTCGTTTATTACCGCTAATAATCAAGCCTTTACGATTCAAGTAGAGATGGAAAAAGCAATGGTTTGGATTGATGATAAACAAATAAAGCAAGTGGTTCATAACCTGTTGCGCAATAGCATAGAAGCTATGGGTGGGGCTGGCAGGATGGAAATCACCGGAATGGTGAAGAGAAATCAATACTGCATTTATCTAAAAGATAGTGGTACTGGCATCCCAGAAGAGGTTCAAAAAAGTATTTTTTATCCGTTTACTACATCGAAGGAAAACGGCACGGGATTAGGTTTAACCATCGTGAAGACGATTCTTCAAAATCACGGTGGAGATATTGAGTTAGTGGAAACATCTGAAAAAGGAACAACGTTTATGATGACGTTGCCAATAAATTAAAAGACTGCCTGAGCACCAGGCAGTCTTTTAATTTATTGTTCGGTTAAAATAACCGGTCCCTCTTTCGTAATTGCAATGGTATGCTCGTACTGAGCAGATAGTTTTCCATCTGTTGTACGCGCTGTCCATCCGTTTTTGTCCATTTTGGAATGCCAAGTTCCTACGTTTACCATCGGTTCAATTGTAATAACCATACCTTCTTTTAAACGAGGTCCTTTCCCAGGCTTGCCATAGTGGAAAATGGTTGGCTCTTCGTGCATTGTGTTACCAATGCCGTGTCCTGTAAAGTCACGAACGACAGAAAAGCCTTCTCCTTCTACGTAAGATTGGATAGCATAGCCAATATCACCTGTTCGATTTCCAACCTGTGCTTGCTCTATGCCTTTGTATAATGCGTTGTACGTTACATCCATTAAGCGCTCTGCTTCCTCAGAGATTTCCCCAACTTTATGAGTCCATGCTGAATCAGCCAAAGCTCCGTTTAAGTTAACCACCATATCAATAGTAACAATATCTCCGCTTTTTAAAGGTGTCTTCGTTGGGAAGCCGTGGCAGATTTCGTCGTTCAACGATGCACATGTTGCGAACCGGTACCCTTTATAACCCTTTTGCTCTGGCGTAGCACCGTGTTTCTCTAAAAATTTTTCAACAAATTGGTCAATTTGATGCGTCGTAATACCTGGCTTAATCATTTGTTCAATCTCTTTATGACATTGAGCCAATAACTTACCTGCTTCATGCATTAAGTTAATTTCGCGTTCACTTTTTAATGAAATCAAGTAAACTCCTCCTTTTGAATGTATATTCTCTATATCTAAAATGGATTTTTTAAAAATCCAAACTAAGTTTAATCCAAAGTTTATGATAACGCTCCCTAAACTAAAAAAGCAAGAAACCCGCTTGATTTCATGTTTGTAAAAAGGGCATTCAGGGGAGAGTAAAAATGAGACTTCAGCTATAGTTATGGTATAGTTAAAAGATAGAATGAATAATTTAGGAGGGTATGCAGCGATGACTCGAGGAAAAACGTTTACTGGTTATGTTGGAACGTATACAAAAGGTTCAAGTGAAGGAATATACACATTTACATTTGATGCAGAGAAAAAGGAATTAAGAGATGTACGAGCAGTAGCTAAAATCGATAATCCTACATATGTGAACATTAGTAAGAGCAATGAATACTTATATGCTGTTGTAAAAGAAGGAGATAAGGGAGGCGTAGCTTCTTATAAAATCAATTCTGAAAACGGCGATTTAACGTTTGTGAATAAACAAATGCTTGAAGGGCCTTCACCATGTTATGTGACGGTTAACGATAGCAATAACCAAGTATTAACTGCCAATTATCATCGAGGAAGTATTGAGTCATACGTAACTTCTCCTCAAAGTGGCGAAGTGTGGCCAGCCACTTCAGTTATGCAACATGAAGGTAAAGGCCCAAATAAAGATCGTCAAGAAAAGCCGCACGCTCACTATTCAGACTTTACGCCAGACGGTAAGTACGCTGTAGCAGTGGATCTTGGGACAGATGAAATTATCACGTATGCTGTTGGAGAAGAAGGGAAGTTAACAAAAGCTCAAACGTTTAACACGGCACCTGGCGCTGGACCAAGACACTTAACTTTCCATCCAAACGGCAAGTACGCGTATGTGATGACAGAGTTAAGCAACGAAGTGTTAGTGTTAGAGTATAACGCGCAAGACGGGAGCTTTACACAACTACAAGCAATCGCAACGCTACCAGCGGATTTTACTGAAAATAGCCAAGGAAGTGCGATTCATATCTCATCAGATGGCCGCTTCGTCTATGCTGGAAACCGTGGGCATAATACGATTGCAACGTTTGCGGTCAATGAAGACGGTCGTAAACTTATATTTGTTGAGTGGACGGATACAAAAGGAGACTGGCCACGCGATTTCGTATTAGATCCAACAGAGCAATTTATTATTGCATCTAATCAAGAGACTGGAAACTTAGTGCTGTTTGAACGAAATGAAGAAACAGGGAAGTTAACGTTTTTAGATTCAATCGTTGATGTGCCGTACGCGGTTTGCGTAAAGTTTTTAAATATATAAATTAACTTGTTGTTTGAAAAACCTATCCGCCTAAGTGGATAGGTTTTTTCGGTTTATCAACAGGAAATTTAGATGATAGTAAAGAACATGGAGAATGTAAGGTTAGAGAAAGGGTGAAATGATTAATGTTTAACAGCAAATATCCATTAGTTCAAGCACCGATGGCAGGAGGAGTATCTACACCTAAGCTAGCGGCTGCTGTTTGCAAAGCTGGCGGAGTGGGCTTTCTGGCAGGAGGGTATAAAACAACATCTGCTCTAAAAGAAGAAATAGAAGAGCTGAAAAAGCAAAAACCCGGTGTGTTTGGCGTGAATTTGTTTGTACCAGAAGAAGAAAGAAACTATGACTTCAAAAAATATGAACAGCATATAAAGCGTATTGCTGTTACGTTGCAGGCAGAAGTAGGCGTTCCAAGGTACCATGACGATGAATGGCAGAATAAGCTCGTTCTCTTAACAAATCACCCTGTTCCACTGGTTAGTTTTACGTTTGGCTGTCCATCAAAAGATGTCATTCTAGCGTTGCAGGAGAAGGGGACGTTCGTCATCGTAACGGTAACAACACCAAAAGAAGCTAAACTGGCAGCTGAAGCAGGGGCGGATGCACTCTGCTTGCAGGGAATTGAAGCGGGTGGCCATCGAGGAAGCTTTGACAACCAAGAGGAGAAAGAGGAAGACTATGGGGTTTTAGAGCTGATTGATCTTGTGAAAAAGCAGTCTAGCTTGCCGCTTATTGCTGCCGGTGGAATTATGGATAAAGATGATGTAGAGATAGTATTGACTGCTGGGGCTAGTGCCGTTCAAGTAGGAACAGCATTTCTTTGCTGTAAGGAAAGTGGAGCAAACCCTACATATAAAAAAGCATTATTAAATAAAACATATAAGGAGACGGCCGTCACGCGAGCTTTTACAGGCAGACGTGCTAGAGGTTTGGCTAATGCGTTTCTGATTTCACTTACTGACTCAGCCCCAGCAGCCTATCCGCACGTTCACTATATGACGCAGCCACTTCGGAAAAAAGCTGCTGAGCAAGGGGCGGTAGATTACCTTTCACTTTGGGCTGGAGTTGGTCATAATAAAGTGAAAAGCTGCTCAGCGCAAGAGATTGTAGGGTCCTTAATGACGTAAAAAAATCAGAGGCCTACTCAGCCTCTGGTTTTTTTACGATTGGACAAAATGCTTATGCTTTTCATGATGGAAGTTTCCACCTAAATCTTCTACTTTCTCTTTTGTTTCTTGTAAAATTGCTCTTGCTTCCACTTTTTGTTCATCTGTTAATCCTTGTAATAGACGACTTTTACGTTCTGGTAAGGTGATTCCCATTTCTTTAAGCTTTGCGATACCTTCTTCTTTTGTAATGGAACCTTCTTTAATTTGATTCATAATCTTTTTCGCTTGTTCTTTTTGCTCTTCCGTTAAATCGGAAAACGGGTGTTTATGCATTTTTTCAGGCAGGTTAATACCTTGTTCTTTTAACTTAGTATAGGCTTCTTCTTTTGTTAAAGAGCCATCTTTTACTTGTTCCATAATGCTGTGGAACTGCTCTTTTTGCTCCTGTGTTAAGTTGTGGAAAGGATGATCTTTCTTCTCGGGAAATTCCACACCGAGCTTTTCTAATTTTGTTTTTGCCTCGTTCATAACTGCATCCACTTTTTCTTGTGTTTCTGCATCTAGCTGAACGTCATCTTTATAGTGATTTGTTCGCTGGACGATTGTACTTTCACCTACGTTGTCTTTTGTTGCCGCAAACACAGGTGTGTTTACCGCTGCTACTGTGCAGAGAGTTAAACTGCTGGCCAACACATAGCCAAGCCACTTCTTGTTCATTTTTCTCACTCCTTTTTATGTTAAGTTCCCCGATAAAGGAACAACATATGAGAAGTATGTTGTTCACATTTGATAATGTAACCAGCAATAGTGAAAAAATGGTGAAAGTGGCAAAAAGATTTAAAAAAGATGAGAGGAGCATATTTCCAAGAGTGAATTTCTTTTCATTCACCTCCGAGTATACTATGCTTATTCTTAATTCGTTACATGTATAGGCAAGGAGCATGAATAAAAACATGAATGCTGTAGGAACAATTCTAAAGTTGCTATTAGTTGGCATCATTGTATATGGATTAATCTTTTTCGTTCAAAAAAATTGGCCAATTTCACCTTTTGGCCCCAGCTTAAATGAGTTTAAAGACGCAACGGATCTTCATCCCGCTGTAGTTGAAAAAAGAGATCAGCTTATCGAACAAACAAAAGCACAAGGAATAGATGTTGTCATTACGGATGGCTTTCGATCATTTGAAGAACAAGACGAGCTTTATGCCCGTGGCCGAACGACTGAAGGACAGATTGTCACGTATTCAAAAGGTGGCGAGTCTTATCATAATTATGGTCTAGCTATCGATTTCGCTTTGCGAATAGATAATGGTGATATTATCTGGGATATGGAGTATGACGGCAATGGTAACGGCAAGTCGGATTGGATGGAAGTAGCTGAAATTGGTAAAGAGCTTGGTTTTGAATGGGGAGGAGACTGGGAAGGATTTAAAGATTATCCGCATTTTCAGTTAAGGCCTGAAGATATAAAGTAGAGACTGAGACATAAGTAATTCAGTCAATGATAAACCTAGACGATTGAGAGTTCCTCACTTTTAATCGTTCAGGTTTTTTGTTGATTGTGAAAACAATCAATGTTGGAAACAGAGTGGAATAGAGCGAAGGACACTCGACTCCTGCGGGAAATAGAGGGAAAACGGAGATTCCAAAGCGCAGCGAGGAAGCTCAGGTTCCTCCCCGCGGAAAACGAGTGGCCGTATCGCAATGGAACGAACGTGTTCAGATAACCTAAAGAGATGGGAACAGCTAGTGTTCGTCTTTTAGAAGCAATCATTTTGTTATGTCCCAAACTCTTCTATATAAAAGGGGATTAGTCATCCCACTCAACATTCAATACATTTCCGTTCATCGCATCAATATCAACGTTGACTTCATGATTATCGTCAGTGTGAATTTCAATCTCATAGCGCAGCTGATTATCGTCGCGGTCTAACTCTGTTTCAACAATCGTTCCAGTTTGCTCTTTTAATGCTAATTTTTTTGCTTCCTCTAATGAAAGTTTAGCTTCTTCAATACTTATCCCATCATCACGGTCATCGTCACTATCTAAGCGTTCTTGATCAAACTCCACTACTTTTCCAGAGTTGAAATCAATGTCCACATCGTATTCAAATTCACCGTTTACAATATCAAATTCATACTTTTTCGTTCTATCATCTGTATCCACGCTCATCTTTGTGATGTTTCCACCATTTGTTTGTTCTAACGCAATTTCTTTTGCTTGCTCTTCTGAAATGGTTGTTGAGTTCGCTGATACAGATTGTAAAGGCTGTTTATCTGTCATAGCGTAAGCACCAGCACCTAATCCACCTAAAATTAAAGTTCCCGTTAATAACGTCGTCGCAAGTTTCATAATCAATAACCTCCTTGTTTTGTTTACATCCTTATCATATCCAGCGAAGATTAAAAGAAAAGGAGAGAAAGATTAGAATTTGATGAGAAATTGGATAGTTTTTGAGGGAATGCTCTCATAATTCATAGAAATAAGCTTATCCACGCTACAAAAGTAGCAGGATAAGCTTTTAATCATCATCGGTCTCAAATTGGATTGATATGATTTCACCTGAATACGCATCGATGAGTACAGTTGCTTCTTCATCTGGGCTTTGATCAATCTCCACTTCGTATAAAAGCTGGTCGTCATCATCTTCTAGTTCAACAGATGAAATGGTGCCCTTTACTTTTTCTAACGCAATTTTTTTTGCTCCTTCTTTGCTGATAAGAGTAGTTAACTGTTCATTTTTTGGGGGATTAGAGATATTTTCGATTGAACCATCTGGGCGACTGACTTTCACAATATGAGTGCCATCATCACTTTTAATTGTTATATCGTAGTGTTCATTGCTTTCTTTTACGTTTTCAACAGTACCTTGTACACGTTCAAGAGCTTTCTTTTTTGCTTGCTCCTCAGTGAGCTGGGGAGGAGATTTCTCTTGGTTTGTTGATTCACTCACTTTTGAAAAATCGACAATGTCACCTGAAACTCCATCAACCATGATTTCGTACGTATTGTTTTGATTGGTAAGCTGTACGTGAAACTGATTGTCTACTTTTTTAATTCGCTCAATCTGACCTTCATATTTTTGCTTAACGAGGCTTTGTATGTCGCTTTCTGATAAAGAAGAAGCATTTGTATTGTTTAAAGCTGTTACCCAATACCAAATTCCGATGGCTACAGCCAGCGCGCTTAAAACCATAATAAATGTTCGTTTCATAGTATCACCTCCAACTGATTATCTCATTGGTTTATGATAATGAAGTTAAAAGAAGATTAAAATTTCATGAGAAATAGATTGGCAAGTGAACTTGTACGATGGTTCCTTTACCTTCTTCACTATCGATATGAATAGTACCTTGATGTGCTTTAATAATTTTTGCTGCAATGGCCAGACCTAATCCAGAGCCACCAGTCTCGCGGTTTCTTGCTTTATCTACGCGGAAAAAGCGCTCATAAACGTGAGCCAAATCCTCTTTTGGAATACCGATTCCCTGGTCTGTAATTGTAATAAGACACATGTTCTCTGCTGAGGTGGATACGGTTAACTCTATTGATTCCTCGCTATATTTAATCGCATTATCTAGTAAAATATAAAGAAGCTGCTTAAGCTTTTGCTCATCGCTACTAACTTGAATTGGATGCGGTGAAGGCTTTACATGAATTGTTCGCTGGAATGCTTGCTGCAGACTGCGACCCGTTTCAATACATAGGGTGTTAATATCAGTTGGCTGTATATGTAAGTCCAACTGGGAGTCATCTTTTGCTAAGACAAGCATTTGCTCTGTGAAAGTCTTCATCCGAATTGACTCTGAGTGAATGGATTCAACCGCTTCTTCCAGTATGTCAGGTCGCTTCATTCCCCAGCGCTTTAGCATATTCGCATAGCTTTCAATGACTGTAAGCGGTGTTTTTAGCTCATGGGAAGCATCAGATACGAACTGTTCCTGTTTTTTATAGTTTTCTTCAAGTAAATCCATCATGTTGTTAAACGTATTAGCCATTTGGTCAAGCTCATCTTTAGAGGATGACTTCGTTGTAATTCGTTTAAAGGTACGTGAGGTTTGAATATCTTCCATTGTATAAATGAGTGATTGAATTGGCTGTAAAACCACCTTGCTTAAAAAGCGACCACCAATAACGGTTGGAACTAAAATAATAAAAGAAGCCACAATTAGAATAATGCGTAAAATCCCTAAAGACTGCTCAACATCCACTAATCGTTCGGTAAGTTCCAGGCTCACAACATTATCGTTTGTCCAAATAATAGGCATTGATGCACTTGCATAAATGGCGCCTGATTCCTGTGTAACATCGGTGTGTTCATTTGTTCGGTAGGTTGCATTTAAACTGCGAAGCGATAGCTCATCCTTTAAGGTTGTTAGCAACGATTTGTTATTTTCATCAATAATGCGAATCATCCCGTTTAAAGGGACGTAAGCATTGAATAAGTTTCGTGGTTCAACAGCGGTTGAGCCACTTCTGTTAAAGCCCTCTGCAATATCATCAACTTGACTATCCAAGCGTTCTATGGCATTGTCTGTCATGGTTTTTTTAAAGATAAAGTAGATTGAGCTATTGGTTACGAGAAGCAGCAAGATAAGAAGGAGCGTTGTAAATAACGTAATTTTCGTTTTTAGCTTCATCTCATTTATTCCTTTAACATGTAGCCAACGCCACGTACAGTATGAAGGTAAGGAGTTGAATAAGGTGCATCAAGCTTTTTGCGAAGATAGCGAATGTATACATCTACTACGTTTGTATCTCCGTAGTAATCAAATCCCCACACATTTGTCAGAAGTTGTTCCCGACTAAGAACTTGATTTTGATTCTTTAATAAGTAAATAAGCAAATCAAATTCTCTTGGTGTCAGTTCAATTGTATTTTTTTCTCTTGTGACCATCCGCGTTTTTTCATCAACGGTTAAGTCGCCAATTTGAAGGAGTGGGTTTTCTTCAATAGCAGTAGACTGGTTGCGAAGCCAAACGCGAATGCGGGCAAGTAGCTCTTCAATTTCAAATGGCTTCGTCATATAATCGTTTGCCCCTAAATCAAGTCCGCTAATTTTATCAGGAAGTGAATCGCGAGCTGTTAACAAAATCACTGGTGTAAGCTGATTGGTAGATCGAATTCTTCTCAATACTTCAAGACCACTTAACCCTGGAAGCATGACGTCAAGAATGAGTAAATCAAATTGTTGATTCTGAAATAGCGATAGCCCTTCTGTGCCAGTATGAGCAGTAGTAGTTTCGTATCCCTCGTATTCCAGCTCAAGTTGAATAAGCCTTGCAATTTTCTTTTCGTCTTCAATTATTAAAATCTTTCCTTTGCTCACGGTAAACCTCCTCAAAAACAGTTTGTAATTGCGTACATTATAGCATGAAAAGAAGCCGCAAGCTGTTTTTAATGAAATAGTAATAGATTTTCAAATAAAGGTTGATTTATATATAATATTAATGAATTATAATTAATTTAATTATATATTTATTCATTTGATTCTACGTCGGGTACACTTTCACACTAAAAGCTTACATTTTCAAGGGGGAATCGGAACATGCTATACTGAAAAGTGGAGGTGTCGAGATGCGTTTAGAAAATAAAAAAGTAATTGCGCTTGTAAGCGAAGACTTTGAAGATCTAGAGTTATGGTATCCTGTCATGCGACTTCGTGAAGAAGGAGCTGAGGTGCATTTAGTTGGTGAAAAGGCTAAGGAAACGTATAAAGGAAAATACGGAGTGCCAGCGTTGTCTGACTATGCATTTTCTGATGTGAAAGCAAGCGACTATGATGCTATTTTAGTTCCAGGAGGATGGGCGCCTGATAAATTACGCCGCTATCCGGAAGTCTTGGAAATGGTCAAATACATGGACGAGCATCAAAAGCCAATCGGCCAAATTTGTCACGCCGGCTGGGTGCTGATCTCAGCGAAGATTTTAAATGGCCGTAACGTCACAAGTACACCTGGTATTAAAGATGACATGGAGAATGCTGGCGCTATCTGGCATGACGAAGCCGTTGTGGTTGATGACCACATTATCTCAAGCCGTCGTCCACCAGATTTACCGCCTTATGCAAAAGCATTCGCAGACGTTTTAGCAACTCAATAAGAAATAAATTGAAGAGACTGAGACATCAGTCGTTCAGCAAATGAAAAACCTGTATGATTGAACGTTCACGACGTTTCATCATGCAGGTTTTTTTATTATGGCTATGTGTTTGAAAACAGGATGAAACGGAGCGTAGGATACTTGGTTCCTTCAGAAGCGATAGAAAAAGCGCTCTGACAAAGAAAAGCGAGCAAGCTGGAGTGAACATCACAACTCATTCAGAAATGAGTGCTTTCAAACAGAGGCTTCGATTTCTTCCCGCAACAAGAAAGTCGACGTTTAAAAGTCATTATCTTGTTATGTCCCACACTCTTTTTTTATGAAGGAAGGTAAATACGCTATTTTTTGGGTTAAAATCTCTATTTCTTAAAAGGGTATGAGTTAATGTTCATAGATTTTAAAAATTTTCCTTTGTAATAAGATGAAAATGACCTATTTATTTCAAATTATTGTCTGCGATATCATATAGGAAGAATGTAACAAAATGTCTGGAAGAGAAGTCATACGTAAAGGCGGTGAAAGTATAATGGATGCAATTTTGCTTCAGTACAATGGGTTGGTGAATCGTTATCAAGAAAAGCTGGCTAAATTAGAAAGCTGTAAAGCAGCTCTCAAAGAAAAAGAAGCGCAGTTTCAAAGAGCTCATTTTCTCATGATAGATCACCGTTGTCAGGAGATTTTATTGCTGGACAAGCAGAAGCACAAGCTAATGTAGAGAACTATACGCTCAATCTTGGCACAGAACTTAGTGCAGCCAAAATAGAAACAAAGATTGAACCACTAAACTTTTTTGGCTATAAGCCATTAAAGGAGTGGTTTGGGATCGAATACAACCCATACGTTGGTGTTGATATTTTACTAGGAAGCGTAGCCTTGGGCGGTTCAGTCGGTGCCGAAACTGGCGGGAAAGTAGCGTTAGGTGTAGGAGTTGGCGGAAAGTTCGGGTTTGAAAAAGAAGATGATGAGGAATAATTCAGCAACTGAAAATTTAAAAATATGAGGTAGTATGAATGCACACAAAAAAAGATATGCAAAAAACGCTGAGAATAGGTTTAATGCTTTATGCAGTTCTTATGACGATCGGTGGAACGGCTGTATTAGGAATCATTATTGGTCTTGTACCGAGCGAACAGCTAAAACATGCAATCAATTTAATGTTAGCTATGGGTGGACTTTTCTATGGAACAGCCATTATTGCTTTAATTATTCGAGCAAAATTCACAAAAAAACAGCAAGAAGTCGGGGGAAATGACCATGAATGACTTTAATGAAAGACTTTTGCCAATTGGTACGGTTGTAAAGTTAAAAGAAGTTCGGAAATTAGTCATGATTTATGGACGTTTTCAGAAACAAGCATCAACAGGCCAAACGTTTGATTATGTGTCCGTTCCGTATCCTGAAGGGAATATCAATGAAGACTATAACTTATTCTTTAATCGCAACATGATTGAGTCCGTTCAGCATGTAGGAATGAAGTCACCAGAAGAAGAACAGATGAGCCAGCAGGTTGAACAAGATATTGCTCAGCAAAAGCAAGCAACCACTCAGTGAAAAAACAAATTGGAAGCAATAGGCTAGTTTGATGAAGGGAGCTCTAGAACGTGAGCCATACACAGCGTAAGAAAACACTCCGGTTATTGCTGCTAGTTGTGCCGCTATTTTTTGCGATTGCCTCTACGATTTCAACAGCAACCATTTTTATGGTTGAACACTTTAAAGGGAACTCAATGTCCTTTTGGGCGGTCCTCATAATAGTCGCACCTTTATATATCATACTAGCCGTTTGTTTATGGATTCGAAAAAAAATATAAGAGTTTGAGGAGAAATCATGTCAGACATTTGGAAAAAATATGGTAAAGTTATTTGCGTTGTATTCTATATCATTGCGTTAGTATTTCAATTAATGGTTACAACATTAATTTGGAAGGAAACAAATTTATTTGCCGTGATGTTAATTATACAGGTGTTCATTACAACAATCGCTGTTTGGGCAGCCTATAAAATTGCTAATCGAATGTTACTGAAATGAGAAAGCGAGCTGGGGTATCCCAACTCGCTTTTTAGCTTTCATATTAAGTAACTTGCCTAGCTGCAAGTGTAAAAACAATTTTGTATATGATTAAATCCATAGTAATACAGAGGGATTTACCATTTTCATTCAGTGGATACAATTAGCATTGATTGTATCATCTCAGATGGATTTATCCATTGCCGCGGTTCATCAATTCCACACGATCGTTTAACCTAAACGACGCAAGCCCTACCTCTCTTGCATCCTCACGGCTCCGAAGCCGATCCAGTGTGAATAAGTTGTTTTTAAAAACAAGTGTAGAATGCCAGTATTTTTACCTTGCATTTTACAATACATCCTCTCAAGTTACTTCTTTTTGAAGTTAGAATTATAATTTTACGCAATATCATCGTGGAAGTCAATAGTGTTTTGGTGTTTTTTTAAATCTTTTTATGGGAAAGGATACTATTTTTCGAATAAAATAATATTTGGTACGATAAAAAAGAACACAAAGGAGTGATGTTATGAATACAAATCAAGCTTTTCGTGAAGATGTATTAGAAGCCGTTTCAGATTTGTCGTATGAAGAGTTGAATCAAAAGATATCAGATGACAAATGGACTATTATGCAAGTGTTGGAACATCTCTACCTAATGGAAGAAATGATTGTGGCTCGCGTTTGGCACCAGTTGCAAAATGGAGAGAACAAGCCAGCAGAAAAGAAACAGTTTCTTTTTAATTTGGAGAAAGAATGGGATAGTCAGACATCGTCCAGATACCCACGCTATAGGTTTTAGGACTATGGTTTTCTACCGTGCTTCCACCTTGAATCGTAAATAACAGTTTTAAAGGGTCATCTGCATAGTACATTGTTTCTTTTGTATACGGGTTATAAAATACCTTAGGAGGAAGTTTTGGTACGACATCTGTTGTATTAATAAACGATCGGCTCTGCGGTACTAAGCTTGTATACGTACGAACAAAGTTTGAATCTCCCACCCGTGGTGATGCGTAGTTATACATGGTGACACTTGGGAAATTTGTGTTGGTTGCAACATCAAGAGCATGTAGCGTAGCGAGGGCAGCTCCAAGGCTATGTCCCGTAATATAAAGAGGCTTGGCAGGTAAGGTAGTGTACGTGGCCAGCAGCTCATCGCGACATGATTCATAAATGTTTAAAAATCCTTCATGAACAAGTCCAGCATTTTGTGTATAAGGGTAAGGACGCTGGTGAATTTGAGCATCCGCAATCCAATTCGCTTCCGATTGAGTTCCTCGAAATGCAATTACTATGGCATTATCGGATTCTAGAATAAACCCAAACCACTCTTTTTTCCCCAGGACAGATGCTTGAAATGCTTTAATGAATTGATACCCTTTTGGAACCTCGAACGTGCCTGCTTGCTGATACTGTTGATAGCTCAGTACGCACATATAAAGAAGGTCCAAAGCAAGCGGTCGATAAAACAAAGGTTCAATCTTCATATTTAAGCCCACTTTCTCTAACAAACGTTTTTATCTCAAACTATGAAAAAATGAGATTTTGGTGCTTGTTTCCTTTAGAGAATTGGCAAGAAAATAAAAATATGCGTAAGGTTACAAAAAAATGATACCGCTTTCTTTTTATGAAAGATAGTTATAAAATCTATAAAAACTAGTTATTTTTGTGCGAAATAACTAAATTTAAAATAAATAATCAAAGTTATATTGTTAAAATAAACAATATAACTTATAATTTTAAAAAAACAGAAAATTAGTAAGTTATAAGGGGGATTTTTATTGGAGCAGTTTGTTGCAAGCTTAAATAACGTACTATGGAGTACACCGGTTATCTATAGTTGTCTTGCGATTGGGCTTTTGTTTTCCATTCTCACTCGCTTTTTACAGGTTAGGCATCTAAAAGAAATGGTTAAACTCATGTTTCAAGGAAAGAGTTCAAAAGCAGGGGTATCATCTTTCCAAGCGCTTGCATTAGCATTATCTGGGCGTGTAGGTACAGGTAACATTGCAGGGGTAGCAACGGCCATTACGTTCGGTGGACCGGGCGCGGTGTTCTGGATGTGGGCAGTAGCTTTCATTGGTGCTTCAAGTGCGTTTGTCGAATCAACACTGGCACAAATCTATAAGGTAAAGCAAGATGGCCAATATCGAGGAGGCCCGGCTTACTATATTGAAAAAGGAACTGGAATGAAATGGTATGGTGTTATTTTTGCGATTGCAGCACTGGTAGCTATGAGCATTTTGATGCCAGGAGTGCAATCTAACTCTATCGCAGCAGGTTTAGAGAATGCATTTAACGTTAGCCCAACAGTAACAGCTATCGGCTTAATTATTTTATTAGCTGGAATCATCTTTGGTGGGGTTAAGCGTATCGCAGGAGTAGCTCAAATTATCGTGCCATTTATGGCTTTGGCTTATATCGCACTTTCTTTAGTTATTATTGCAATTAATATTACTGAATTACCCGCGGTTTTTGCCTTAATTTTTAAGAGTGCTTTTGCGTTAGAATCAGCTTTTGGTGGGATTGTTGGTTTGGCTGTTTCATGGGGAGTTAAGCGTGGGATTTATTCCAACGAAGCAGGGCAAGGAACAGGCCCTCACGCGGCAGCTGCAGCAGAGGTATCTCACCCAGTGAAACAAGGTCTTGTTCAAGCATTTTCTGTTTATATCGATACATTACTAGTTTGTTCAGCAACAGCGTTTATGATTTTATTTACGGGGATGTATAACACACAATCACCGGATGGCGCATTTATCGTTTCAAATTTAGAAGGTGTAGAAGCAGGTCCTGGATATACGCAGGCAGCAATTGATTCCTTTATTCCTGGATTTGGAGCTGGGTTTGTAGCGATTGCGCTCTTCTTCTTCGCATTTACAACGATTATGGCGTATTACTATATCGCTGAAACAAACATTGCATATTTAACAAGAGGCAAAAACGGTAAGTGGGCTATGTTTGTATTAAAGCTTGTGTTGTTAGGTGCAACATTCTACGGAGCAGTTAAAACAGCCGATATTGCTTGGGCTCTTGGCGACGCAGGTCTAGGAATCATGGTATGGCTGAACTTAATAGCTATTTTGATTTTGGCAAAACCAGCGCTTGTGGCGTTAAAAGACTATGAAGCTCAGAAAAAGCAAGGGTTAGATCCGGTATTTGATCCAGTGAAGCTAGGTATTAAAAACGCAGACTACTGGGAAATAGAATATAAAAAAGATGAAAATCAAGTTTCATAATTTCAAGCTCACTTTTTCAATCTTTGAAAAAGTGAGCTTTTTTCATTAGAATGACATGTATAATAGTGTGTATTAATGAAGCTAAAGGAAAGAGGAATACGTTATGAAAGAAACAATTATTTCAACCATCGATGAGCTGCAGCAAACGTTTTATGATATTAGTCAATATATTGGAAACAACCCAGAGCTTGGCCATGAAGAAGTAAAAGCTTGTACAGCGCTCACAAATGAGTTAGCTAAGCATAATTTTGAGGTGGAAATAGGGACGTGTGATTTAGCTACTGCTTTTACGGCTGTGTATGATAGTCATAAGCCAGGTCCTTCGATTGGCTTTATGGCAGAGTACGATGCGCTACCGGGGCTAGGGCATGCTTGTGGCCATAACTTAATTGGCACAATGGCCATTGCAGCAGCGATTGGATTGAGCAAAGTTTTGAGTGAGACAGGCGGTAAAGTATACGTATACGGGACGCCTGCAGAAGAAACAACGGGTGGTAAAGTAACGATGGCAGAAGCGGGTGTTTTTAACCATCTAGACGCAGCCATGATGGTTCATCCATATTATTGCCACCAAAAAAGCGGTAGATCACTGGCGATGGACGCTATTCAATTCGAATTTTTTGGGAAATCAGCACACGCAGCAGCAGCACCTCATGAAGGAATTAATGCGTTAGATGCAGTTATTCAAACATTTAACGGGATCAATGCTCTTCGTCAACATGTGAAACCAGATGTCAGAATCCATGGTGTTATCCCTGAAGGAGGCAAAGCTGCTAATATTGTACCTGACTATGCGACAGCGCAGTTCTATGTGCGAGCATCTAACCGAAAGTATGTTAATGCGGTAACAGAGCGAGTAAAAGCTTGTGCACAAGGTGCAGCTTTATCCACAGGAGCACGACTTGAAATTTCAAACTATGAATTTTCATATGATGATATGGTGACAAATGAAGTTTTATCAACAGCTTATACACAAAATCTACAGCTGCTAGGCGTGCCAGCTGAAGAAATTTTTGAGGACCAAGGTGATCACGGTTCATTAGATATGGGAAATGTTAGCCAAGTGGTGCCATCAATTCATCCATATATTAAAATATGTAACGAGTATTTTGTCTGTCATACGCATGAATTTAGAGAAGCGGCTCTCAGTCCACAGGGACAAGAAGCGCTTATTCTTGGGGCAAAGACAATGGCATTAACAGGATATGATTTGCTAACAAAAGAAGAGCTCTTGCAAAAAGTAAAAGATGAATTCTCTAAATGATGTCATGTAATAAAGAGGCTGGGACATAAGTAATTCAGCCAATGATAAACCTGACCGATTGAGAGTTCATAACTTTTAATCGGTCAGGTTTTTTGTTGATTGGTAAAAACCAGTTTGGAAACAGGGTGGAATGGAGCATAGGACACTCGACTCCTGCGGGAAAGAGAGGAAAACTGAGATCCCGCAGCGCAGCGAGGAAGCTCAGGTTCCTCCCCGCGGAAAGCGAGTGGCCGTAGCGCAATGGAACGAACGTGTTCAGACAAACCAAAAAGATTGGAACAGCTATTGTTCGTCTCTTAGAAGCAATCATTTTGTTATGTCCCAAACTCTTTTTTGATTTCAGTATCTGGAAGGTGTTAGCATGTTTGAATGCAATAAAAACAGGGTAATATCAGTATTGAAGATAAAAGACAGTAATGTTCACAAAGAACTAATAGAGGTTTTCGTATGATTAAAATTTTAGCAAAAACAAAAGAAGAGCTTTTGACCAACTTAACAATTGACGAGCTACAGGCTCATCCGTCAATTGATTGGTACTGGATTGACTTTTATAACCCAACAGAACAAGAGCAGAAAGCCCTTGAAGAGAAATTTGATTTTCATCCACTTGCCGTCGAGGATTGTTTAACCCAAGGTCAAAGGGCGAAATTCGAAATTTATGATGAACACTATTTTTTAGTATATTATGCGCTGCATAAAGAAGAGTTAGAAAACTTAGAAGTGTCGGCGTTTATTGGAGATAACTTTGTTGTTACGTATCATGTCGATAAGTTAAAAAGCGTAGCTAGAGTGGCAAATCTTGTCGAGAAAGACCCAAACATCGTAGAGAATGATCCGTGGGAAATTATTTATGAGCTGCTTGATCATACAGTTGATGAATACTTTCCAACACTTTACCAATTAGAAGATCAAATTGATGATATTGAAGACAATGCAAAAAATGAAACAATGGATGAACTAATGAGAAATCTATATGATATTCGAAGCGATTTATCGCGAATGCGTAGAATTTTAAATCCAATGCGTGATTTAATTTACCGTATTATGTCCACAAATGCATTAAAAGAAAAGGAACAGGTGCGTTATTTTAATGATATCTATGATCACCTGTTAAATATGATCGAAATCATGAATGCTAGTCGAGATTTATCAAATGATATTCGAGAAAGCTTTATGTCGATTAACTCGGACAGAATGAATTCCATTATGTTTACACTGACGCTGATGTCAGCTATCTTCCTTCCTCTTACATTTATCGCAGGTTTATATGGAATGAATTTCTCCTATATGCCAGAGCTAGCTGGTAAATATAATTACTTTATTGTACTCGGGATTATGATTGGACTTGTAGGCGTTATGGTTTTTGCCTTTTACAAAATGGGATGGTTTAAATATCGAAAAGGTCCTAAGTTATAAATATCAATTTGATGGCAAAAGTCTTATCCACATGTGGATAAGGCTTTTTTGGTGTACTATAAAAAGAGAAAGGATTGATGCGAATGGTCAAAGGGCTAAGAATGACGCTGCGATCAGTCATCATTTTACTTGTATGTATCGTTGTTTTAATGTCATTATTATTAACTGATTTATTAGTCAGTAACTCAACTGAGGAAAATGTTCGTAATCAAAAAGCTGAGAAAGCAACAGATGTGGCTAAAATTGTCGCAAACTCCAGTGAGGTAAGAAGAGGCTTAGCAGAAGAAAATTCAGAAGATATTCAAGCATATACTAATTCCATTCAAAAAGAGCTAGATGTATTATTTATTGTGGTCATGAACATGGACGGAATTCGTCAATCTCATCCCAACGAAGCTAAAATTGGAAAACACTTTGAAGGTGGGGATGAAAGAAGAGTCCTAAAAGGTGAACGGTATACGTCGGTTGCAAAAGGGACGTTAGATGAATCACTAAGAGCATTTGTACCTGTTTATAATGAGCGTAATGAACAAATTGGTGCGGTAGCTGTAGGGATTTCACTGGTTCAGGTCGAGCAAGCTGTTCAGGAAGGTCATCGACGCATTTTAATTGGGTCTCTTTTCGGATTATTAGTTGGGATTATCGGTGCTGTCCTATTGGCAACCTACATTAAGCGAACGTTATTTGGTTTAGAGCCATCAAACATTGCCAAAATTCTTGAAGAAAGAAGCATGATGTTACAGTCAGTGCGAGAAGGTGTTCGTGGAGAACGAATGACGTATGGAACGATTGGTCGCCCTGTTTATGCGTACATTTATAATGAGAAGCAAAAGCATGTATTAAGTAATTACCTATCATAGGAGTCAACGAGCCGCTGCCTGACATTTTCACTTTACGAATATATTTTTATAAAAAAACAGGTGTTTTTTTAGTTGCAAACGTTTAACATAAAGGGTAAAGAAGTGGATTTAATTGAAGATAAATTACTTTTTTACCCTGATATCATAAACTATAAAAATAATAGGTGGATAAACATTGATAAAAGATGCTCGTAAAGCAGCACTGAAAATTGCAGTGATGTACATTATAACGGGAGCCGTATGGATTCTTATTTCTGATAAGTTATCTCGTATTCTTGCTCAAGATAAGTTTGAATTATATATCTTTTTTCAACAGTATAAAGGCTGGTTCTTCATGTTGGCGACAGGTATTATTCTATACGGGTTAGTCTATCGTCGTGCATATTATTTGCTTCAATCACAGGATGAATTATCAAAAAAGGATTATGAACTTCTAACTAGCCATGAACATTATCAATCGTTATTTCAGCATAACCCGGATGCAGTATTTGAGATTAGTAAAGAAGGTCAAGTTCTCTCTACTAACCCTGAAGGTGAAAAAATAACGGGTTATTCAAGATTACAGCTAAAAGGAATGAAGACCTCAGAATTAATCGCTGATGATGATCAAAGCCTTTGTCATGAACATTTTCGTAATGTTTTAAAAGGCAAAAGCGCTAAATATGAATTAAAGATTGTGAACCAACAAGGTCAAGTTCGACTATTAAGAAGCTCATTATTACCAATTATCGTCAACGGCCAAGTAGTCGGCGTATTTATGATTGCTAGAGATATTACGAACTATCGTCGAGATGAAGAGCTTATGATTGCTTCTGAGAAAATGTCTGTAATTGGCCAGCTAGCAGCTGCCGTTGCCCATGAGGTAAGAAATCCACTGACTTCATTAAAGGGATTTGTACAAGTGATGCAGGCCACAAAGCAAGTGGAGGATCGTTACTTAGACATCATGCTGGCTGAAATTGACCGAATTAATTTAATTTCTAGTGAAATGCTGATTTTAGGTAAAAAACAGCATGTAGCTTTTGAAGTAACTAACTTAAATGAATTATTGAAGCAAGTGTTAATCTTAATGGAAGCGCAAGCAAATTTCAATAATATTTCTCTCGTTGCTCATTATGATTCAAAGCGGGACCTGTACGTTATGTCAGATCCTAATCAGTTGAAGCAGGTATTCATTAATATTATTAAAAATAGTATCGAAGCAATAATTAATCAAGGTGAGATTATTGTAACGTTAGCTGAAGAAGAAGGTAGTGCCGTTATTCAGTTTCGGGATACGGGAATTGGCATGAGTGAAGAGAGAATTGAACAAGTTGGCACACCTTTTTATTCAACAAAAGAAGCAGGTACAGGATTGGGACTAGCCGTTTGTTTTAAAATTATCGAGCGTCATCAAGGTCAGATTGAGTTTGAAAGTGAAAAGGGAAAAGGAACATTGGTAACGGTGTCAATGCCTTTAGCTAGTGAGTAGAACATGTAAGGAACCCGCCTTTATGAAGGAGGGTTCTTTTTCATGTGTGCCAGGCATGGCAACTATCTAGGTGGTGAAAGTCCACTGTGGGGGTACACATCGACCAACCACTAAGGAAGCGCAAGGAACTTATCGTGAGGTAAGGGCTAGAGGAAGCGTGGAATAAAATCTTGGCTCGACGAACAGAAATCTGATACTAAGGCTTGATAAAGGGATGAGGCTCCATGACAAGTCAAAGTCCAAAAGATGTGCGTAACTTTATTAAGTAAATCAGGCGAGTAAAAGAGGAAAGAGAGTTGTCTTACCCTGGGAGGTCTTGCGGATGTACAGAAGTACAGTCGAAAAAGGTTAACCGCAAGAAGTCAGCAAAAGCCATAGTAATGAGTAAATTCAT
>NZ_KQ758667.1:0-33107 GCF_001457055.1 Priestia veravalensis
CATATCTTTTACCAGTACCTCTTGGCATTTCGACACCTCGTTATAGTTTTTATTTTTATTATAACAATCTGTGTCTACTTTTTAGTCTAGCATCATGTAGGTCAAATGGTGTAAAAGCAGATATGGTAGAAGAATTTGTTTTTAATAAAATACAAGATAGTTTATTGAATGAAAATATATTAAGGGATATTGTTAAGAATTTAAATGATAAAAGAAAAAGCACAATAAAGCCTTTAGAGGAACACCTACTACAAGTGGAAAGGGACATTAACGGATACAATAACAAAAAGAGTAAATGGTTTGAGTTATATGAGGAGGGGATGATTTCAAAGGAGGACTTGTCACAAAGGCTTGGGTCTATTACAGAAGATATTGAAATCAAAAGGAAACATAAAGAATCAATCCAAGAAAAACTAAGATTAAATAATTCAGAACCTATCGATTTAATGGTAGTTAAAAAATTAATGACTAATTTCAACGGAATCTTAAAAACTGCTAATCATGATAAGAAAAAAACAATCTTAAATATGGTGGTTGAGAGAATTACTCTAAATAAAGAAAGAGTGGTAGAATCAATCGTACTGCACTTTAATGGAAAATCACAAAATCACATATTATGTAAAAAAGAGGGCGAATCTTCACCAGAAGATCCGTCCTCTTTTAATTTTACTTTAATCTTGTAGCAAAAATTAAACACTAATGGAGGAAGTTAAAATGAAGAATTACTCACTAACGCGAAATGAGCAGTTAAAGTTATTGGAAGTAGATCAATTTCAAAAACAACCCGCTAAAAGAGTTAATATTGTAAGTTTAAAATTGGTTAAAGAGAATAGTTTTCTCTATCCTGATAGAAATGTTAGGTCACCAGAGGATGCATATAAATTATTAAAACAGTTCTTAGTAGAAGTAGATCGAGAATACTTTATAGTTGTTTGTTTAGACACTAAGAATCAACCTACTGCGATAAATGTATGTCATATAGGGAGTTTGAATGCTAGCATAGTTCATCCAAGGGAGGTGCTAAAGCCAGCAATATTGTCTAATTCTGCTTCAATAATTGTGGCACATAATCATCCTAGTAATGATCCTACACCAAGTCGTGAAGATATTGAGGTGACAAAAAGGTTAGTGGAAGCTGGTAAGGTAGTTGGTATAGAGTTAATCGATCATATCGTTATATGTGCAAACAGCTATATTTCATTGAAAGAGAAAGGGTATGTTTAAAATTAGTCACTGTAGGAATATTCTACAGTTATTTCTTTAGTGAATATTTTATTTACTGCAGAAAATTAACTAAAATTATTTTGATTTTATAATGTTATTATCACAATAAATATTATTATAACGGGTTTTTTAAATAAAATTACTCTCCAGTAATTACTATTATTGACATAAACACTGTAGAAATGATATCCTGCTTTTAACAAACAGAGGGGTGTTAAAAATGGCGTTTCTACAGAAAAAGACTCAAGGTATTACTGGTGATTGGAATTACCGAAAAGAGCTAATGGCTATGCTTTCAGAAGAGAAGTATGAAAACTTCACATTTGCTACTGCATTTGCCTCGGAAAATGGCGTTAACCTATTAGAAGAACAACTGGTAAAAGTAGGTAAAAATGTAACGGTATTTGTAGGGGTTAGAAATGGAGTCACTACTTATCAAGCAATAATTAAGCTTTTATCTCTTGGGGTAAAAGTGTTTGGAGTAGACACAGGAAGTGCAGCGAAAATATTCCATGAAAAGACTTATACTGGCAGTAATAGTGATGAGGCAATTGTGGTAACTGGTAGCGGGAATTTAACTCGTGGTGGTCTTGTGGCTAATATCGAATCAGGGACATTAATTAAATGTGACCTCACGAACATAAATGACGAGGGTTATTATCAGCAGTGCATGGAACAGTTGAACATTTTGGTCCACGATTACCATCGGAATGTATATCAAATTAATGATGTAGTTATGGCAGGAGAGTTATTAGCTAATGGTATTTTAATCGATGAAAAGAAAGCAAAACCTCGAACCGTAAAAGGAACATCTAAAGCGAACTTAGCTTCAATAGAAATACCTCCAATGAAAACCTTTGTTGAAAAGACTGGTATTCAAAAGTCAGAAAAGGTGGCTGAAACAGAAGGTAACTACTTATTAGCAGTTCCAGATGAAACTAATAGTGAATTCAATGTATTAAACTTTGAAAAAATTTGGCGTAGTAAGGAATTAACTGAGCGCGACCTTAATATTCCAACTAATGCTGGTACCAATACGACAGGCTCGATGCTTCTAAAAAAAGGAGCATATGACATTAATCAACAGAGTTACTTTTATGAAGAGGCTTTTAAGGAATTAACCTGGACACCTGGTGCAGGCAATAAAGATAAATTCCTATACGCAGAAGCTCATTTTGATTTTCTAATTGATGGGGTGTTTATTAAAGGTCATGAATTGGTATTAAAACATGATCCACGAACTAATACCAAGACCTATTTGCAAAAACAACCGATGACTCATCTTTTATGGGGAGCGGCTAAACCGTTAGTTGCTAAACGTCATTTACTAGAGGAAATCATGACAATATATAAAGACCAAAATAACCCTGGAAAATATTTAATTAAGATTGAGGCGGAAGAATAAGTTATTGATTTTCTGTACATCCCAAGAGATGTACAGATTTTTTTGTAAAAAAATACAAACACTTGTTCGTAATTAATGCTGTTTAATTTAGTCGAAATATGTTAGAATCAAGAGGGGTGATTATAATGAAATTAAAACAGAATGCAACAGCTGAAAAACTTGCAGGTAGATATTACACACCCTATGAATTAGCTGAATTTATTGTACAATGGGGTACATCAGATATAGAAGTGAATAATATTTTGGAACCAAGCTGTGGAGATGGTGTATTTTTAGAAGCTCTACGTGAAAAAGATATTGCTTTTAATTGTACAGCTGTAGAAATTTTTGAAGAAGAAGCAGAAATTGCAAGAAACCGACTTGTTTTAGATGAAAGGTTCAATGTAGTCGTAGCTGATTTTTATGAAACCTATATTGATTTAGTAGATAGAAATATAAAGTATCAATTTATAATGGGTAATCCGCCATATATTAGATATCAATATTTAACTCCTGAGCAAAGAGATATTCAATCGAATATTTTACACATGAGTGGGATGACTGCAAATAAATTAATAAACGCATGGGTAGCCTTTGTAGTTGCTGCAATAAATATGCTGGACGATGATTCAAAAATAGGTTTTGTAATTCCAGCTGAATTATTACAAGTCAAATACTCTGAACAACTACGTATGTATTTAATGAGAGAGTTAAATGAAATTACCATAATTACTTTTGAAGAACTAGTATTCGAAGATGTTGAACAAGAAGTTGTGGTTCTTTTAGGGAGAAAAAGATCAGATCATGAGGGTAGTCATGTTATGAAAATTCTTGAATTTAATAATGTTGATGATCTAGTGATTAACTTTGTACAAACAAATAGACTTACTCGGTTTCAACCAATTGATATGAGTACTGTGAAGTGGACAAAATACTTCTTAACTTCAGAAGAGAATAGAGTAGTTAGGGAAATAATAAATAATCAAAACTGTATTAGATTTGGAGATATAGCGGAAGTCGATGTGGGAATAACAACAGGGAATAACAAGTTCTTCTGTGTTGATCACCAAACCGCAGTAAGACATGACTTGTTAAGTGTTTCAAAACCATTAATAGCTAGAAGTGTTAATATTCCTGGAGTAACTTTTGATGGTGATGATTGGCAGAGGAACATTGAAAATGGAGCAAGAACTTATTTGTTAGATTTTAATCCAATCCCAGACGACCAGTTATCAGAAGGGCAAAGGGACTATATCAAACATGGAGAATTAATGGGGGAGAACACGGGTTATAAATGTCGGATTAGACAAAGGTGGTATGCAGTCCCATCTATTTGGGAACCAGATGCATTCTTTTTAAGAAGGAATTATCATTATTCGAAGTTTGTATTGAATCTAAATAATGCAGTTAGTACAGATACAATGCATCGTGTTGCATTTAATTTAGGTGTAAGTCCTAAAAAAGCAGTCTTAGCCTATTACAACAGTATCGGATTTGCTTTTACAGAATTAGAAGCAAGAAGTTATGGTGGAGGGGTGTTAGAAATACTTCCAAGGGAATTAGAAAATGTCCGCATTCCAAATGTATTGGATTTAGATATAGACGATGAAACAGTGGATATGTTATTCAATTTTCTAAATGAAACAATTCGCTCAGAAAGAAATATTGAGGAAGCCTTGGACTTTATAGATAAAAAGATCCTTATTGAACGAATGGGTTTTACAAGAGAAAATATACAAACCCTAAGGGGTGTATGGCACCGATTAAAAAATCGCCGTTTAGGTAGAGGAAGTAGTTCAGAAATTCAAGAAATACCAGAAATTTATGAGTAATAACACATAATCTTTTATCCTTAGTATCAAAAATTAGTACTAAGGTTTTTTTGTGTTTTGCGTAAGGTTTGTAGTTACCTATGTCACGGTGAACCGTAGCATAAGTAAACTCTATTTTTATAAATAAGAAGACACTGAGACATAAGTAGTTGAGCCCCTACTATACCTGAACGATTGAGAGTTTCTCACTTTTAATCGTTCAGGCTTTTTGTTGATTGTGAAAGCAATGTTGGAAACAGGGTGGAATGGAGCGTAGGACACTCGGCTCCTGTGGAAAACTGAGATATCAAAGCGCAGCGAAGAAGCTCAGGTTCCTCCCCGCGGAAAGCGAGTGGCCGTAGCGCAATGGAACGAACGTGTTCAGATAACCTAAAGAGATGGGAACATCTATTGTTCGTGTCCAAAACTCAAACTCTTTTAATCAAAATTTAATTATCAAAACATCTAAGCAGACAATAAAATCTTCTTTTCCACTTCTAGCTTCCGGTAGATAAGCGCAATTAACATCGCAGGTAAGCTACACGCAAGCATTCCAATGAAAGCATATCTTGGCTCAATTTCATATAAGAAGCCACCGAAAACTGTGAATACAGCCGTGCTCCAGCTGAGTGCGAAAGCTGAGTACATGCCTTGAGCTTTTGGAATATGTGTATGTGGAATGTTTGCTGTTAAGTATTTCATGAAAGCATAGTGCCCCATCGCAAATGAAAACGCATGTAGGGTTTGGGCCATACAAAAGACAATAATGTTTGGAAAAATGAATACTAACACCCATCGCAGAGAAGAGCCAGCTGCAGCTAATGCTAATAGGGTACCCGGTGAAAACCGGCTAAAGCGTTTATCTGCAATCGAAAAGAAAATAATCTCAGCAATAACGGCAATATTGATAATGGCACCGATTAGATAGATTGGCGCATCGATTTCTTGTAAAAAGATATAGCCATAGTTGTAATAAGTAGCATGGGCGGCTTGAAGCAGCACCACAATAATAAGTACAACTAAGAAATGTTTGGTGCGAAATAAATCTATGATATTTACCTTTTTACCTTGGTTTATTTGTGGTTTCTTCGATAAAATGTCCGGAGCACTTGTGAAACTAAGAGCGACAAAGCAGCTAATCCCAAGCAGTAGCGCCCAAAAGATCATGTTATCTCCAAGCATTCCTGTAAATACAGTTAACAGGATACCTACAGACACAAATCCAATCGATCCCCATTGACGACTTTTTCCGTAGTGTTTCAGCTGTTTACTTTGTACAAGAACACCAGCGACGCTATCTAAAGCTGGCATTAAGGTTGGGTAAAAAATATGCAAAAAGACGGTTACGACTAGTAAGCTTGTAAACGAATTAGCTGGAATGTAACAAAGAATCCCAATCAGCGTGCCAATTCCCGCAATATTTAAAAGCGCTTTATTGCTGACTCGTTCTAATAAATAAGGAAAAGCAAATAGTGTAGAAAGCCCCCTCGCCACTAAGCCAATACTCATAATAAAACTAGCTTCTGAAACGCTAATTCCTTTTGTTTGAATCATCCAGCCTGACCAATAGGGTAGAAAAATTCCCCATGTCAGAAAAAAACTAAAAAAATGTGTGCTCATCCACCGTTGTGTATTCATTCGTATCCTCCTTATCAATCGCATGATATCATGAGAATAAATATGATTACTATGAGATATCTCATAGTTTTGAGGTGGCAGATGGAAATTTACAAAGGTGAAAAAAAGCGGTTGTATCTAGAAAGGCATTCAATTGCTAATCAGTTTTCTTTTGAAATTGAAGAGTTTCTTGAGGTACGAGAGTATAAGCGCGATGAGTGGATTATCCGCGAAGGAAGGAGACCAGATTTTTTATTTTATGTGACAGAAGGAAAAGCGAAAATATACGTAACACATCAAAACGGGAAAGTATCGCTTCTTAACTTTATCAATGCGCATGATTATATCGGTGAAATGGAATTATTAAACGATGTGTACTATACAAAAGGAATTCAAGCCGCCACCAAAACAGTTTGTTTGGTGTTGCCTTTCTCCCAATGTCGCACCAGGTTGCTTGAAGACGCTAAGTTTCTTCGAGAATTAACAAAGTTTTTGAGTGTTAAAGCAACGTTAATGGCAGCTAAATACTCACAGAGCTTAGCTTTCCCTCTAGAGAACAGGCTTGCGGACTTTATTATACAGACGGCTGATAACGGAGTTTACCGAGAAAAGCACGTCATTGTTTGTGACTATCTCGGTGTTTCGTATCGCCACTTGTTGCACGTATTGACACAGTTCTGTGAGAAAGGATACCTGCAAAAAGAAGGTAGAACCTATAAAATTAAAGAGCAGTATGCTTTATATGAACTTGCCGAGGCGATTAAGAATAAAAGCATGTAAGCTCAAGCTGAATATATAGTAAAACCTCATAAAATCGCATAAAATAATGTTAAAATAAACAGCGGTGAATAATTTCTATTTTAAGTGCAGCTGTTCATAGGAATGTTCTCACCCTTCAACTAAAGAAAGGAGGGGGTTTTCATGATTAAATTAAATCGTGTAAGTAAAAGGTTTGCACAGTTTCAGGCGATTAAAGAGTTATCTTTAGAGATAAATAGCGGTGAGATTCATGGAATTATTGGAGCGAGTGGAGCGGGGAAATCAACGTTGCTTCGTCTTATGAACCTACTTGAAATTCCAGATGAGGGAGAAGTGGAAGTGAATGCTCAAATCTTAACAAAGATGAGTGGGAAGAAGCTTCGAGAAGCGAGAAAGTCGATTGGGATGATCTTTCAACACTTTAATCTAATTTCTAATAAGACAGTGTACGATAACGTAGCTGTTTCATTAGAGCTAACAAGATCTCCAAAAGAGGAACAGAAAAAGCGCGTGCTAGAATGCTTAAGCTTTGTTGGCTTAGCTGAGCTAAAAGATAAGTATCCAGCTCAGCTAAGCGGTGGCCAAAAGCAGCGTGTGGCCATTGCAAGAGCCTTGGCAAACAAGCCGCAAGTGTTACTTTGTGATGAGCCGACCTCATCTCTGGATTCTAATACTACAGCTGATCTATTAAAAGTATTAGAGGATATTAATCAGCACTTAGGTGTGACCATCGTGATTGTCAGCCATGAGATGGAAGTCATTAAAAGCATATGCAATCGCGTCACCGTTCTCGAAAATGGATCTCTCTATCAAACGGTAACGACAAAGCCAAAAGGTGTTCAAATGAAAGAGAATCGGGCACAATATTTTGTAGATCAATTAACAGAGGGAGAGGAAATAGACAATGCTTGAAGTTTTGGCACAATATGAAACTGAAATATGGCAATCTATTGGTGAAACCTTTGTGATGGTTGGTGTTTCAATTTTAGCTGCAGTTCTCATCGGACTTCCCGTTGGTACTTTTTTATTTCTTTGTCGGAAGGGGCAATTGATTGAAAATCAACTCATATTTTCAATCTTAAACCTAATGGTAAATACAATTCGCTCGTTTCCATTTTTATTACTGGTCGTCTTCCTCATACCGTTTACTCGTTTTGTCCTCGGGACAGCAATTGGAACAGCAGCAGCAACAATTCCACTCTCGATTATTGCCATTGCGCACTACTCACGTCTTGTTGAGCAATCGCTGTTAGATGTGCCTAAAGGTGTTATCGAAGCAGCGATTTCGATGGGGGCATCTGTTCGAGAAATTATGTTTAAGTTTGTTTATGTAGAAGCACGCTCGGGTCTAATCCTTGGACTGACGACATCCATTATTAGCTTTATTTCGTATTCGACTATTATGGGAGTTGTTGGCGGAGGAGGAATTGGTGATTTCGCCATTCGGTATGGGTATCAACAATTTAAAACAGATTTAATGATGTACATGATTATTATTATGATTGTGTTGGTGCAGCTCGTCCAATTTGTTGGAATGACTGTGGCCAGAGTGTTGGATAAAAGATAAATAATGGAGGAAAAAAATGAAAAAACTATTCTTTTTTATGTTGGTGCTTGTTGTAGCACTAAGTGGTTGTGGCCAAGCAAACGAAACAAATGAAAATAAAGATAAGCAAGGACCAGATGGAGAAGAAGTTACGTTAAAAGTAGCCTCTTTAATACCACCAATGACAGAGATTTTAGACCTTGTAAAGCCAAAGCTAAAGGAAGAAGGCATTGACTTACAAGTAGAAGTCTTGAGTGATAACGTACAGCCCAATAGCGCGCTTGCAGCTAGAGAAGTAGATGCAAACTTCTTTCAACACGTGCCTTATATGGAAGAATTTAATCGTAATAACAACGCAGAATTAGTAGCCGTTGAGCCAATTTATTTTGCAAATTATGGGGTATATTCAAAGAACTATAAGTCAGTAGAAGAATTACCTGATGGTGCGACTGTGGCCATTGCTAATGACGTTTCTAATATTGATCGTTCTCTTTCTTTGCTTGCGCAGCATGATGTTATCAAGTTAGGTGACAAGAAAGATACGTATTATACGAAGGCGGACATTAAAGAGAATCCCAAAAACCTTAAGTTTAAAGAAGTTGATTTACTGATGCTATCGAGAATGTATGATGATGCGGATGCGGTAGTCATGACGCCAGCTTATGCCGCGCCTCTTGGTTTAACACCAAAAAGTGATGCACTTCTTACTGAAGGAGTAGACAATGATTTTGCAATTACCTTAGTAGCGCGCAAAGATAACGCTGATTCAGATGCAATTAAGAAGCTAGCTGAAGCAATGACAAGCCCAGAAGTTCGTAAATTCTTAGAAGAAAAGTACGATGAAACAGCTATTCCAGCCTTTAAATAAATAAAAAAGTCATTTGAATATTTGTTCAAATGGCTTTTTTATTTTATATTCCAGCAATTATTTACTGTCATTTAGAAAAATTAGACAAACAATTTGATTTTTTTAATTACAAAACTTTAATAAGTTTCATAACCTATCACCGCGCGTTAAAAATCATTTAGAATGTCTATAAGTCAATTGAAAACGATTACAAAAAGGGGATGGAGCGTATGGAAAAGCCATTGAGAAAGTCAGATGCCTTAGATCAAAGGCCAAAAGTATATGATCTTTCGCAAAATAATATGCAGCCGGCAATTATGGGCATGCCCATTTTATGGTTTGCTTTGTTTTTAGCCATCACAGTCGTGACGGTTTATACCGGTAATCTACCTGCTGGTATGATTGGAAGTTTACTTGTCATGGTTGTATTCGGTGAAGCTTTAGGTTGGATTGGAGATCGCTTACCAATCATTAAATCTTATTTAGGTGGAGGAGCTATTGTTGCCATATTTGGTTCCGCTTATATGGTATATAGCGGGATTCTACCGGAAACCGTAACAACAAATGTGACGGATTTTATGACAACTGCTGGGTTTTTAGACTTTTATATTGCAGCTTTGATCACGGGTAGTATTTTAGGGATGGATTCGAAAGTACTCATTAAAATTGGTGTTCGCTACTTTGTTCCAATTTTTGGTGCAGTAATTGGAGCTATGGTGATTGCAGGAATAGTAGGGGTTCTAATTGGTTTTTCACTGCAAGATGCAATTCTAGTCATTACACTGCCAATTTTAGGTGGAGGAATGGGAGCTGGAGCAATTCCGATGGCTCAGGTTTACTCAGAATCACTTGGAAACTCTCCAAGCTATTATATTTCAATTCTTGTTCCAGCATTAGCATTAGGTAACGTATTCGCTATTATTTTTGCGAGTCTATTAAACAGCTTAGGTAATAAGGTCCCTTCATTGTCAGGAAACGGTCAGCTTATTCCAGGTTTAAAAATAGAAGAAAAGAAGTCAAAGTTTGATATTTCGAAAATGGGAATTGGATTATTAGCCGCTCTACTATTCTTTGCTTGTGGCCATTTATTAGGTGCAATTATTCCGCTTCATCCGTATGCATTGATGATTATCCTTGTTGCTGTTGCTAAAATTGCCAACCTAATTCCTGAAATTGTTGTGGAAGGTGCGAGCCAGTGGTATCAATTTGTTGCTAAGACATGGACACTCGCTCTACTATTTGGAATTGGTGTAGCGTATACAGATTTAAATGCTGTGTTAGAAGCGCTAAGCCTTCAGTATATCTTACTAGTAGCTGGCGTTGTGTTAGGTGCCGTAATCGGAGCAGCATTGCTTGGGCGACTAGTTGGTTTTTATCCGATTGAATCGGCAATTTGTGCGGGTTTATGTATGGCAAATATGGGAGGAACTGGTGACGTAGCCGTTCTTTCAGCATCAAAGCGTATGCAGCTCATGCCATTTGCACAAATTGCTTCTAGGTTAGGAGGAGCTCTTATCCTCCTGTTGACAGGCTTAATTATTCCGCTCTTTATGTAGAAGATTGTAGGAGACCTTATGTTAAAGAGGTCTCCTTTTTTATGTGATAAAAGTCAGATAATTCTAACTAAACCTACCAATCAGTTACATCTCTAGTTATACTAAAATAGTAGGGGGCGTTGCAAAGTGAAGGCTCGTTGGCCGTTAGAACGTAAATTTATGTTCTTGGTTTGTATTTTAGTTACGATGATTATGTTAATGGTAGCAATTGTATATATTTACTTTGAACGAAAACAAACGCGCGAATTGCTAGGCGAACAAGCATTAACAACAGCGATTGCTGTTTCAGAAATGCCGTTCGTAAAGGAAGTTATTCTGCAAAATGAAAACGCTACGATGATTCAGCCACTCATTGAGCGAATTAGAAAGCAATCAGGCGCAGAGTTTATTGTAATTGGTGATGCAGATGAGGTTCGTTATACTCATCCTGATAAAGAGAAGATTGGTCAAAAGATGATTGGCGGAGATAATGAACGAGCTCTTATTGAAGGAGAAAACTATATTTCATTTGCCAAAGGATCTCTTGGGATGTCAGTAAGAGGAAAGTCACCTATCTATGATGAAAATAACCAGATTATTGGCGTTGTATCAGTAGGTTTTATGCTATCATATGTGGATTCTTTATTTGAGCAAGGGCTTGCTGCTTTTTCTATTTGGCTTGCTTTTATTTTTATTAGTGGTGTTGCGGGGAGTTTTATGCTTGCCAAAAGTATTCGTAAGGACACGTTTGGTCTGGAGCCTTATCAAATCGCTAGGCTGTACAAAGAGAGAGGAGCTATTTTAGAAGCGCTAAATGAAGGGTTAATTGCGACAGACCAAAAAGGGAATGTGACGCTCATTAATCATTCAGGCAAAAAGATTCTTGGAATTAGAGAGAATATCATTGGCCAACCGGTTCAAAAAGTTTTAAGAGATTCGGAAATTTCGCATGTGCTCGCTAATCAGCTGGCCACCGGTCACTATGAGACAATCTACGATAAAAAGCCGTTGATTGTACATTATAAAATAATTGGTGAAAAAGATAGTTACGCGGGCAAATTGGCTAGCTTTCAAGAGAAATCTGGTGTTCAAGAGCTAGTCAACACTTTATCGGAGGTTCAACAGTATTCTCAAGACCTGCGTGCACAAACTCATGAATATACGAATAAGCTATATGCCATTTCTGGATGGCTGCAGCTGGGGTATAGTGAAAAGGCCAAGCAATTCATTCACGAAGAAATTGGCCAACAAAAAATATATGAGCGTGTGTTATTCGAACGAATTACTGATTCGACTATACAAGCAGTTTTAATTGGCAAGCTTTCTAAAGCTTCTGAAAAGAAGATTGACTTTATTATTGATGAAGATAGCTTTATTCAGATGACTTGGCCAATTAAGATGACGGCAACTTTAGTCACTATATTAGGAAATATTATTGATAATGCGTTTGATGCTGTGGCAGAAGAAGCAGAACCACTTGTCGATTTGTTTCTAACAGATATAGGCGATGAATTAGTTATTGAGTTGGGAGATAATGGTTGCGGTATTGAAAAGGCGGATATCAACATGATTTTCAACGAAGGGTACACCACAAAAGCAGGGAGACATAGAGGTTTTGGATTAGCGCTTGTGAAAGCTGCTTTAGATGAACTCAATGGAACAATCCATCTATCAAAAAATCAGCCATACGGAACTGTTATTCATATACATATACCAAAAACAGGAGCGACATGATATGAAGGTTTTAATTGCAGAAGATGACTACAGAGTAGCAGATATTCACTGTCAGTATGTAAAAAGCTTAAAGCAAGTAAAAGAAGTGAAAACAGTTGCAACAGCGAAAGAAACTCTAGATGAAGTAAAGCGTTGGCAGCCTAACTTAATTTTATTAGACGTATATTTACCTGATCAAATAGGAATTGACTTGATTCACCAATTGAAAGAACAGTGTTTAACCGTACAAGTGATATTAATTACAGCTGCAACTGATATAAGCGTATTGAAAGATGCATATAACCTTGGTGTCATTGATTATCTAGTTAAACCAATTGAGCTTCAACGTCTTTCTGATGCTATTGAGAAGGTAAGCAGAAATAATCGAGTCTTAAATTCTCAGCAAAAAATTACTCAAACGATGGCAGACCAACTTTTTCAGTTTAAAAATACTAAAAAAATAGATGGAAATCATCTTCCAAAAGGTATCGATCAGTTAACTTTAGAAAAAGTGAGAGAATTATTAAAGCAGCAAAATGAAGGGATTACAGCAGAAGAACTTGGCAAACTTCTAGGCGCTTCTCGCACTACTTCAAGACGATATTTAGAATATCTAATCTCTATTCATGAAGTGAAAGCTGAGCTGGTATATGGGATTGTTGGAAGGCCAGAGCGAAAATACTATGTTGTTTATTCCGAATAAGGAGCTTTCAAAGAGTTCACTCTTTGAAAGCTTTTTTTGTGAACAAAATGAACTTAATTTGCAAAATAACCTTAATACACTTTAAAAAGAAAACGGTTACAAAAATGAACTCGGTAGGTAAAATTAGTTAAAAATAAAAAGGAGGCGCTTTCATTGATTAAAAAATGGTTAGTTTTACTTAGTGTAAGCTTAGTTGCATTAACCGGTTGTTCCATGCCAGTTCAACAAGGAAAAGTTAATGAACAAGGAGAGTGGGAGCCAGACCGATCTATTGAAATTATTGCGCCATCTGCAGCAGGTGGAGGATGGGATACTACAGCACGTATGTTAGCACGTACAATTGATGAAGAAAACTTAGCAAACAAAGGATTTGGCGTTGTAAATAAGCCAGGTGGGGGAGGCGCTGTTGGTTGGGCATACATTCATAAGCGAAATGACCCTCATAATCTGTTTATTAGTTCACCTCCTCTACACTTTGTTGCATTGAATGGACAGTCTCCATATGGTTACAAAGACTTTACGCCTATTGCAAATTTAATTGCAGATTACGGAGCTTTTGCAGTGCGCGGTGATGCTCGTTGGGACAGTTTAGATGAGCTTTTTGAAGAGATGAGAAAAACGCCAGAAAAAGTTACTGTTATTGGAAACTCATCACCAGGAAGCATGGACCATATGCAGTTTGTGTTATTCGCAAATGCAGCGGGTGTGGATATTACAAAAATTCGCTATATCTCTGATCAGGAAGGTGGAGCGATGACGGCTGTTTTAAACGGTAGTGTAGATGTGGTGTCAACCGGCGTATTGGACGCAGCTGAACAAGCACGAGCTGGGAAAATGAAAGTTTTGGGCATCACTTCACCTGAAAGGCTAAAAGGAGATAAGTTTTTAGGTACTTTGCCAACAGGAAAAGAACAAGGAATTGACGCTGAGTTTATTGTATGGCGTGGTATTTTTGGACCACCTAATATGACAAAAGAACAATTAGATTACTATCAAAAAATCTTTAAGAAAGCATCCGATTCAAAATCTTTTGCAAAGGTTCGCGAATCGTACGGCTGGGATGAACAATATATGGACAGCGAAGAATTTAAATTATTTTTAGATGAACAATCGAAAGAGCTAGAGACTTTATTAAAAGAGCTAGGGTTTATAAAAAAATAAAGGAGGTAACTGCATGAAGTGGTCTGTTAATAAGGGGTTAGGTTTAGCATTAATGACTCTATCAGTCGTCTATTTATTTTTAGCATTTAATTTACCTGAGTATGCGTTTGTTCCTGTAGATTCAGATCTTATTCCAAAAATGCTCGGCTTTGGCTTATTCGTGTTAGCTATCGTTCTCTTTTTTAGTCCAGATAGTGATACAGAAGAACAAAAGAAAAAGCGCGTCATTAAGCGGAACGAATTATTTATGCTTTTAGGGGTTATGGCTCTTATTTTAGCTTATATTACCGTACTAGAAGTAGTCGGCTTCGTTATTATGACAACGGCCTTTATTATTTTCTGCTCTCGATTTCTCGGTTATAAAAATTGGGTGGCGAATATTTTAACCGCCTGTATTTTTTCGATTGGGTCTTATGTTTTATTTAACTATGGTTTAGCTATTCGATTACCCGCAGGTATTTTGCCATTTTAATGAGATAAGAAAGGGGGAAGAGAGTCATGTTTGAAGGAATTGTACAAGGGTTTCAAGTTGCTTTTAGCTGGGAAGCTATACTATTTGTCTTCATCGGTGTTTTTATTGGAACAATTATCGGAATGATTCCAGGTCTAGGACCAATCAGTGCAATTGCGATTATGATTCCAGTGACGTATGGAATGGATACAACAAGTGCACTGGTTATGATGGCAGGAGTGTATTATGGTTCGATGTACGGTGGATCGACATCTTCCATTTTATTAAATGCCCCTGGAGTAGCAGGAACCGTTGCAGCATCATTCGATGGTTACCCGATGTCTCAGCAGGGAAAAGCGGGTAAGGCGTTAGCCATCTCAGCTATTTGTTCATTTATTGGGGGTACTGTTAGCGTTGTGCTCTTGATGACGTTCGCACCGATGCTGGCCAGCGTGGCCATCGTATTCGGTCCTCCAGAATACTTTGCGCTAATGCTCCTTGGGCTGACGGCCATTGCTAGCCTATCGGAAGGTTCAACAATTAAAGCGTTAATTTCAGCAGTTATTGGTTTTATGGTTGTGACTATTGGAATTGATGCACAAACGGGTACGAGTAGATTTACATTTGGCAGCGTGAACTTATTAGATGGAATTGATTTTTTAATTATTGCACTTGGCGTATTTGCTTTAGCTGAAGTTTGCTTTTTAATATTAAACCGTAAGCAAAAACTAAAAGGATTAAATAATATCGGTAGTTTAAAGTTAAGTAAGCAAGACTATAAAGACATGGCTGGACCTATGACGAGACAATCCTTTCTTGGCTTTATCTTAGGGGTTTTACCGGGTGCAGGTGCGACAATTTCTTCGTTTGTAGCTTATATATCTGAAAAGAAGCTAGCTAAAAAGCCAGAGGAGTTTGGGAAGGGATCTATTAAAGGTTTGGCAGCACCAGAAACAGCGAATAATGCAGCAACAAGCGGTGCGTTTGTACCATTATTAAGCCTAGGAATTCCAGGTTCAGGTACAACTGCTGTTATGTTGGGCGCATTTCTTGTTTTAGGTGTTCAACCAGGTCCATTACTCATGACGGAAAATCCATCTATATTTTGGGGAATTATTGCAAGTATGTATATCGGAAACGTATTTTTGTTAATTTTAAACCTTCCGTTGATACCATACTTCGTAAAAATATTAAAAGTGCCGCGTCCACTTTTAATTTCACTCGTTATTATTTCAAGCTTGGTGGGAGTGTACGCTGTAAGTTTCAGCACGTTTGATTTATATCTCCTCGTTTTGTTTGGAATTCTAGGTTACTTAATGAGAATCTTTGTGTTTCCAGCAGCACCATTCATTTTAGCTTTTATTTTAGGTGGAATGATGGAAAATTCGCTTCGTCAATCGCTGACGATTTCAGGGGGATCCTGGAATATTTTCTTGACGAGTCCATTGGCTATGTCACTGATTGTACTAACGATTTTAGCAGTGATAGTGCCAGCATGGAGAGGGCGTTCTAAGCGTAAAAAAGAAAATACTCAAATTGGAATGTAACTATAAAAAAAGAACCCTTGTCCAAAGCAAGGGTTCTTTCAATTGGATAAATCGTTAACTTTTAATCAGTTACGGATTAGATAATCAAAAGCACCTAAAGCTGCTGTTGCACCTGAACCCATGGAGATAATAATTTGTTTATAAGCACTGTCTGTGCAGTCTCCCGCAGCGAATACGCCAGGGATGTTAGTCGCACCATGCTTATCAACAACGATTTCTCCCATACGTGTACGTTCTACATCATCGCCTAACCAATCAGTGTTTGGTACTAAGCCTATTTGAACGAATACACCTTCTAATTCAACGTGTTTTTCTTCCTCTGTCTCACGATCAATGTAAGTAATACCGTTTACTTTATCAGTTCCGGTAATTTCTTTTGTTTGAGCGTTTTTCACGACAGTTACGTTTGGAAGGCTGTTTAGGCGCTCTTGTAATACAGCATCGGCTTTCAGTTCAGACATATATTCAAAAACAGTTACGTGATTTACGATACCTGCAAGGTCAATCGCTGCTTCCACGCCTGAGTTTCCACCGCCAATAACGGCTACGCGTTTACCTTCGAATAAAGGACCATCGCAGTGTGGGCAGTAAGCTACACCTTTGTTTTTGAATTCTGCTTCTCCAGGTACACCAACATTACGCCAGCGAGCACCTGTTGAAAGGATGACTGTTTTACTTTTTAAAACAGCGCCATTATCCAGCTCAAGTTCGACAAGGTCTTTTTTCTTTAAGCTACGAGCGCGTACTAAATTCATTACGTCAATGCCGTAATCTTTAACATGCTCTTCTAAGCTTGCTACGAGTTTAGGACCTTCTGTTTTCTTAACGCTAATAAAGTTTTCGATGCCCATTGTGTCCATAACTTGTCCACCAAAGCGCTCGGCTACAATACCCGTGCGAATACCTTTACGCGCTGCATAAATCGCGGCACTTGCACCAGCCGGACCGCCACCAACAACAAGTACATCGTAAGGATCTTTATCAGCAAACTCTGCTGCATCTGGGCCGCTGCCCAGTTTATTTAAAATTTCTTCGATTGTCATACGACCGCTGCCAAACTCTTCACCATTAAGGTAAACAGTTGGAACTGCCATAATATCTTTGCTTTCTACTTCTTCTTTATAAGCCGCACCGTCAATCATTGTGTGAGAGATACCATTGTTTAAGATACTCATTAAGTTTAGAGCTTGTACAACATCTGGGCAGTTATGGCAGCTTAAGCTGATATAAGACTCAAATTTGTATTCGCCCTTAATGTTCTTAATCTGGTCAATCACTTTTTGATCAACTTTTGGTGCACGTCCACTTACTTGTAATAAAGCAAGAACTAATGAAGTAAATTCATGTCCTAAAGGGACGCCAGCAAATGTTACACCTGTATCTTCACCGATACGATTTACGCTAAAGCTCGGTGTACGCTCTAATTCAGCTTTTTCAACTTTAATGCGAGATGACATTGTTGCTAGTTCATCTACTAATGAAAGCATGTCGCGAGATACTTTATCTTCTCCCGCGCTTACTTTTAGCACAATGTCACTTTCTAATAATTGAAGATACTGATCTAGCTGTGCTTTGATATTTGCATCTAATAACATGTAATCAAACTCCTTAGATTTTACCTACAAGGTCAAGTCCTGGTGTTAGTGTTTCAGAACCTTCTTGCCATTTAGCTGGGCAAACTTCACCTGGGTTTTTACGTACATATTGTGCTGCTTTAATTTTGTTAACAAGTGTGCTTGCGTCGCGGCCGATACCACCAGCGTTGATTTCAATAGTTTGGATAATGCCATCTGGATCGATGATAAATGTTCCGCGATCAGCAAGACCTTCTTCTTCGTTTAATACTTCAAAGTTACGTGAGATTTTTTGTGAAGGGTCACCAATCATAATGTATTCAATTTTGTTAATTGTTTCTGAATGGTCATGCCATGCTTTGTGTGTGAAGTGTGTATCTGTAGAAACTGAATATACTTCTACGCCTAATTCTTTTAATGCTGCGTATTGGTCTTGTAAATCACCTAATTCAGTTGGACATACGAAAGTGAAATCTGCTGGGTAGAAGCAAACTACGCTCCATTTACCTTTAAAGTTTTCTTCAGTAACCTCAAGGAATTCACCTTGTTGGTAAGCTTGTGCTACGAATGGTTTTACTTCAGTTCCGATTAATGACATATCGAAATTCCTCCTCAATAAATTATAATAATTCTAATTCAATATTCATTATTATATAAAACCTGTTGTTTTGTCAAAGGAAATATAGCAAGTTTTTTAAAAAAGTTGTCTGATCGTCTGATTTCCTTTGAAAAGCAAGGTTTTGTACAGTGTTTCTACATATATCTTATCACTCTTGTACGTTTTTTATCTAATAATATGATTGTATAAACAGGAAATGTATAAGTGTCTTTTTTATCTAATGGAGGAAAGGAGGTATGAAAATAAAAGGTGATGATTGAGAATAATTGAAGCCGTTACATTAGCTTCATTTTGCTGACAACAGAAAAGTATACGGTGTCATTTGAAATAGGATAAAAATGGTATTTTATTTATATTCTAATTACATTTTTTGAGTTTAAATACCTATATAAAAAAATATCTTAAGAAGAAAATGTATAAAAATTCATGAATTATAAATAGTAAATCTTATAAAAAAACCAGTATAAACCAAAAAAACATTATTTTACATATTTTTAGAGGTAGTAAGTATTACTTCGGTATGATTGACGTAATATAAGCCTTGTTATAGTCTATAAATGCTTTAGGAAGGGCTTTTCAGGTGGTTTAACAACATAGAAAAGGAGCCAATAAATGAGAAGCTTTCAAGTTCGGTTATTACTGCTTCTAGTAATATTTATTATCTTACCATACTTCCTGTCGGTGTTTATTATTTATGGAAATACAAAAAGTAGCATTGAGAACAAAGAGTTGGAAAAAAGCCGTGAAGAGCTACGTGAAGCGGGAAATGATCTTGAGCAACACTTTGAAAAAATGATTACATTGCCGTATTCCGTTTATAACATGCCAGATATACTACAAGTTTTTGATGAGGGCTTGCCAAAAGAAAATAGCAGTAATTTTTTATCTTTTGAAAAGAGTATTGAAACATTTTCAGCGACAAGGCCAGAATTGGTGCAGCTCCGCTTTTATTTTCACAAGGAAAAAGAATCATTGATTGTTTATAAATCAAATTTGAGCGCACCAAAAACACAAAGTAATTATGTCAAGCACCCTCCATTTAAACAGCTTTATCAATCAGAGCAAGATTATGTGATTGAAGAACCGCATAAAGCTAAAAATTATGACAACGTTCCAATTATCCCTAAGACAGAAGATTCCATGGTAGTAACAATGCATCATAAAATTAAAAACATTTTAAGTGAAGAGTTTCTTGGCTTTCTAACAATGGATATTGATATTACTTCGTACTCTCCATTAGTAAAACAGCTTGAGGGAGACGATGGTACATCGGTTTTCTTACTTAACGAAGATTATAAAGTAATGTATTCCAGTGATTCAAAGCAAATGGGACAAATGATTAGTAAAAAGGAGCTTACAGCATTGAGTGAGTCAACAGAGCTTGTACTCACTGAAAGCTTACAGGCACCACTGAATAACTGGCGAGTAGTGAAGATTATTTCTAAAGATGCCTTGTTTCAAGATGCTAAAAAAGCGGCTTATACAAACGTTGTGTTGGGATTGGGCGTGGTAGTGCTGGGAGTAATTATGGTTTTTCTAATTTCACGCATTGTCACAAAGCCAATAAGAGTTTTGAGTGATAAAGTACGATCCATTGAAGGTGGAAACATGGATGTGATGCTTACAACTTCTCGCAAAGATGAGATTGGCCATTTAGAAAATCATATGCAAGAAATGCTGCACCGTATTAACAATCATATTGATCGGGAATATAAGTTGGAGATTGAAGTAAAGAAAAGTCAGCTAAGAGCGCTCAAGTCTCAAGTGAATCCACATTTCTTATTCAATGCTTTGCAGTCAATAGGCGCTGTTGCTTTAGATTCTGGAGCAAAAGGGGTTTATGGATTGATCATTTCTTTATCAAAGATGATGCGTTACTCATTGCAAGCAGATCAATTAGTAACAGTAGATAAAGAGCTAGACTATATCCATTCTTATTTGGTGCTACAAAAAGAGCGGTTTGGTGAAGAGGTCGATGTTCAATTCTCAGTAGATAAAGAAGTTGAGAATGAGCTTATTCCGAGTATGCTCCTACAACCTTTAGTTGAAAATTATTTTAAGCATAGCTATGAAAAGTATAGTGACGAATCACGTTTAGAAATTATTGGTGAAAAAGAAAGGGGAGTTATTAAGCTAGCAGTGAAAAGTTATGGTCCAACCCTTCAAGAAGCTGAGCTGAATTCACTTCGTCAAACCATTTATAACCGTAGTGCTACACAAAAAGGTATAGGGTTGAAGAATATTTATGATCGGCTATTGCTACATTTTGGTCATGAAGCAACGTTTCATATTGATAGCCTAGAGGGAAAAGGCTTTGAGGTAATGATGACAATTCCTATTAATAAGTAGAATTTCAATTTGAATAAAACAGCTATTGATTTGACTGCTAAGGGAGGTAAATATAGTGAAAGCGTTGATTGTTGATGACGAGAAAAATGTTCGTAAAGTGATGCGCCAACTAGGAGAATGGGAAAGCGTAGGAGTCAATGAAGTGTTAGAAGCTACTAATGGCATAGAGGCTTTGGAGATAATTGAAAAAGAAAAGCCTGGTGTGATTTTTACGGATATTAAAATGCCAAAAATGAGTGGTTTACAGCTGATTGAAAGGTTAAATCAACATTCGTATACAGGAAAAGTCATACTTGTTACGGGGTATGATGATTATACATTTATGCGCAAAGCTATTCAATTAAATAGCTTTGATTACTTGCTGAAACCAATTGACCCCGAAGCTTTTCAACAAGTGTTAACAAAAGTAGTAGACTCTTTAGAGGCAGAACAAGAAGAAAACGAAGAAATACTAGCCGAGGCTAAAAAACTTCGTCACAGTCAACTAATGACGTCCTTATGTTTAAATGAAGGAACGGATACAGCATTTTTACATTCAATAATTCCAGAAGCGGAAGACATAGATTTTACACTGCTATATTTTTATCAAGGACATCAACCTGATCCTTGTATTAATGAGCTTTCAAATGAATTACAAGCGCGGAATATGGGAGCAACTTTTACATTTCAGGGTGAGGAGAATCTGTACATTGTCCTAACGGCAAAACATCAATGGGTTTATGTAGAGCGGTGGATAAGTGAAAATATTTCAATTCCAATTCGTTTGGTTCAAGATTCATTCTCTTCCTTTAATCAAATTCCAGAGGTGTTTAACGGTCTTTTGACAGCACTAAAGGGCAATCAATATCGAGCAATTCGTCAAGTGGATGAGCTAGAAGCACTGAAGCGTATGCAAGAAATAGTAGCATATGTAGAAGACTATTATATGGAAGATATTAGCCTCCAGAAACTATCAAAAATGTTTTTTTTAACAAGAGAACATATATCAAGGAAATTTAAAAAAGAAACGGGTATGACGCTATCTAAATATGTAACAAATTTAAGAGTAAGACAAGCGAAACAGTGGTTATTAGAAACGGCTGAAACCATTCATTCTATTTCGTTAATGCTTGGTTATCAGGATGAAAAGTATTTCTCGAAGCTGTTTAAGAAGGTAGTTGGTTTAACTCCTTTTGAATACCGGGCTTTATACGCCAATGTAAGAGATAGTGAAAAATCATCTATATAGGCTAAGAGAGGCAAGGGTGAATAAATGAAAGAAAAAATATGCTACCTGTTTTTTGTCTCTCTTTTACTGAGTGTGTTGACAAGCTGTGGTTCTTCAAACGCTCAAACTGAAACGGAAAATAAAGAAACAGAACAGGTCGTCTTAACTATACGTAATCCTAAAGTCGAAATTGCAACGCAGTTTGAACAAATGGTACAGGAGTATGAAAGACAGAACCCAAATGTCAAAATCCATGTCGAAACGGTGGGTGGAGCATCGGATGATTTCTCTGATATCATTGCCCAAATTGCTGCAGGTCAAGGGCCCGATATCTTTACAAATATCGGCTATGATGCGACAAAAGAATGGATTAATTATTTAGAAGACTTGAGTAGCCAGCCTTGGGTTGAAAAAGCATATCCTGATACGTTAAAGCCAATTACGGTAGAAGACAAAGTATATGGCATGCCGATGGATATTGAAGGTTTTGGAATTGTTTATAATAGAGAGCTATTTCAAAAAGCTGGTATTCAATCTATTCCTCGCACGTATTCAGAGTTAAAAGTGGCAGCAGAGAAGCTTAAAAACATCGGTGTTACGCCTTTTGCAAACGGCTATTACGAAGAGTGGAAGTTGGGTTATCACTTAACTAGCCTTGCTTTTGCAATTCAGCAAGATCCAATAAAATTTAATCATCAGCTGAAAAAAGGGAAAGAAAGCTTTACGACAAACGTAATCGCAAAAGATTTGTTATCATTCTTAGACTTAACTCTCCAATATGGAAATCAATCTGCAACGAAAACAGATTATTATACTGAAGTGGAGATGTTAGCAAATGAAGAAGCAGCGATGATACTGCAGGGAAGCTGGGTACAGCCGCTATTAGATGAGGAAGCTCTCGATAAGTCGTTTGGTATTTTTCCAGTTCCATTAAATGATAAAGCCAACAGCAAAATCTTAACAGGTGTTCCAAACTACTGGGTTGTGAATAAAAAAGCATCTTCAATAAAAAAGCGAGAAGCTAAAAAATTCTTAAATTGGACGGTTTCATCAAGTGAAGGTCAGCAATTTATGACTGAACGGTTTGGCTTTGCTCCAGCTTTTAAGCATATAAAAACAAATGATATAGGTCCCATTAGTAAAGAAGTACTGAATGTTTACCACACGAAAGAAACCTATAATTCCAATTGGTTTGCTTATTCATCATCTGCTAAGCGAGAAGCAGGTCGTACGCTAAAAAGATACTTAAATCGAGAGCTTTCAAAAGATGAAACACTTAGACAGTTAGATGAAGTTTTACGAGAAGATAGCAAGCCATAATCATTGAAGTCCTTTTTCAATTTGAGAAAGGGCTTCTTTTGTCATTCTTTTGTCATGTATATCAATTTAAGACGAAAACTCAATCAATTTATGCCGTATTCAGCCAAAGCATTGTTTTTTATACTTAATGTATCAGGTATGGAACGAACGATCAATCAAGCCAAAACTAATTAAAGTCAAAGAAGTATCGTCCGTGTCTTGCCAAAGCATGAAAAACTATCTACTAGGAGGAAAACTTGATGAACTTTCGTAATTTTGCGTCAAAAGCAACGGTAGCATCCCTAAGTGCAGCAATTTTATTAGGAGGTAGCTTTACACCTGCTTCTGCTAAAGGTAAAGGTGTAGATGAAGCACAAGCAAAATCCTATAAAGAAACGTACGGTACTTCACAAATTACGCGTGAAGCAATGAAGAACATGGTAAACCAACATGGTGACAAGCGCTATACGGTACCAGGCTTTGATGAATCAACAATCAAAAATGTAGAATCAGCTGTTAAAACAGATAAAAATGGAAACAAAATTAAAATGGACGTATGGGATACGTGGCCATTGCAAAATGCTGACGGTACGGTAGCGGAATATAACGGTTATCACATTGTATTTGGTTTAGCTGGAGATCCTAAGAACCCTAACGATACATTTATCTACATGTTCTATAAAAAAGCAGGAGACAATTCCGTTGACGCTTGGAAAAATGCTGGTCGTGTATTTGACGATAATGACAAGTACGAAGCAAACGACGAGCACTTAAAAGGACAAATAGAAGAATGGTCAGGATCTGCATTATTCACAGATGACGGTGAAATTCGCTTATTCTATACAAACCGTGGTGATTTTAATGAAAGCCAAAAATTATTCGGTAAACAAACTCTTACAACAGCACAGGTTAATGTTTCTGAACAACAAGAAAACACGCTGAAAGTTGACGGTGTTGAAGATCATAAATCAATCTACGAAGGTGGAGACAGCAAAACGTATGAGTCTGTAAACAAAGCTTTCGAAGATCGTAACTTTATGAACAACCATACGCTACGTGACCCTCACTACATTGAAGATAAAGGTCGCAAATATTTAGTTTTTGAAGCAAACACAGGTACTGAATATGGTTATTCTGGTGAAGAGTCTCTTTATAATCGCGCATACTACGGCAACGGTATGAAGTTCTTCCGCGATGAGTTTAAGAACCTTGACAATAGTGACAAGAAAGATGAAGCAGAGCTTGCAAACGGTGCGATTGGTATCGTTGAAATTAACGATGACTACACGTTGAAAAATGAAATGAAGCCACTAATTGTATCAAATACAGTAACAGATGAAATTGAACGTCCCAATATCTTCAAAAAAGATGGCAAGTTCTATTTATTTACAAGCACACGTGGTTCTAAAATGACGACTGATGGTGTCGATGATAAAGATATTTACATGCTTGGCTATGTGTCAAATTCTTTAACAGGTCCATATAAACCAATGAATAACACAGGTATTGTATTGCATCAAGATTTAGATCCAAATGATGTAACATGGACATACGCACACTACGTGATTCCACAAAAAGACTCTGACAAATTTGTTGTAACAAGCTATATGACAAACCGCGGATTCTTTGAAGATAAGAAATCAACGTTTGCACCTTCATTCTTACTTGATATGAAAGGCAACAAATCTTCAGTTGTCCAAAATGGTACTTTAGAACAAGGTCAAATCACGTATGATGAAAAGAAAAAATAATCTTTGATATGAAATGAAAAAGAAAATGTCATGATAGTGGCATTTTCTTTTTATTTATTGGGTAAAACCATTGGGTGACATAATACTTTTAATGAAGTGTGGTGATAGTATGGGCAGGTTGAATTCAATACAGAGAAGGTGGACTATGCTAGTTATCATTTTAGCAATCATAATAGGCGCTAGCATTTATGTATGGATGAATCAAATGAATAAAGAAGATAAGAGCGAAAAAAAACCTGTGGAATCAACATCTTATCGCTCGTCTTACCATTTTACGGCACCTGATAAATGGAAAAATGATCCACAAAAGCCGATTTTCTATAATGGACAGTATCACTACTATTACCTTTACAATAAGGATTATCCCGATGGTAATGGAACTGAATGGCGCCATGCAACTTCGGAAGACCTTGTTCATTGGAAAGATGAAGGAGTAGCAATTCCAAAGTACACGAATAAAAATGGAGATCCATGGTCAGGTTCTGTTGTTGTTGATCGTAACAATACAGCTGGATTTGGAGAGAATGCATTTATCGCAGTTGTAACGCAACCTTCAGAAGACGGAGGGAAGCAAGAGCAGTATTTATGGTATAGCACAGATGAAGGAAAAACGTTTCAAAGTGCTGGCGATGAACCTGTATTATCCAATCCTGGCATAGAAGATTTTCGCGATCCCAAAATTATATGGGACGATGAACGTGATAAATGGGTGATGCTGCTTGCAGAAGGTTCTAAAATTGGATTTTATGAATCAGGGAATCTGAAGGAATGGAAGTTCACTGGTGACTTTCAAACGGAGGATTATGGCGTATTAGAGTGTCCAGATTTATTCCAAATGAGAGCCCCTAATGGCACTGTTAAGTGGGTGCTTGGTATGAGTGCAAATGGTGAAGCAGTCGATAAACCAAACAACTATGCTTATTGGATCGGTGACTTTAATGGAGAGAACTTTGAAAAAGAGCATGAAGAGCCTCAGTGGCTAGATTACGGTTTTGATTGGTATGGTGGCGTTACACTTGAAGATGGCCAGGCTGACGACAAGTTAAACAAGCGTTACGGACTTGCTTGGATGAACAAATGGTCATATGCAGACAACACTCCTACCATGGAAGCCGACGGATTTAATGGAACGGATTCAATTGTTCGAGAAATTACGCTACAAGAAGATGAACAGTACGGTTACGCATTAGCCTCTCAGCCTGTGGCTGATTTAAAACAGCTTGTAAAATCGGAGAAAAAATATAATGATATAACATTAATAGATGAATCTAACACACTGGATATGAAGGGAGAAACGTACCGAATAGAAGCTGATGTGTCTTGGGAAGACAGCGAAAATATTGGTTTGCGTTTACGTGAATCAGAGGACAAGTCTCGACATATTGATGTGGGATTAGCTATTTCTGAAAACTATTCCTACGTAAATCGAGCGTTTGTAGAAAATCCAGACGAAGAGAAAAAGTTTCAAGAAAGCCAAGCGCCTTTTGGTGGTAATAACAAAAATGCACGTCTTACGGTTCTCGTTGATAAAACAAGCGTAGAAGTGTTTATAGACGGTGGGAAAGTGGTGCATACCAATTTAGTATTTCCCTTAGCTGAAGACCAAGGCATTTCGCTATTTTCTTCTGGTGGTACAGCTACGTTTGAAAATGTGAAGGTTGAAGAGTTAGGAACAAATCAAAAAAAGTAAATAAGAATATGAAAAAGCTTCGGCCATAAGTAGCCGAAGCTTTTTCATTGTTTGTTCTCTCTCATAAATCGTTTATACTAATAAAAGCTTATAAAGTGAATTCTATATGTAACAAGGAACGTTAAATAATAAAAAAGCGAGGAACCATATGTCCAGTTCAACATTTACTGATTACGCAATTAGTGATCCAATCATAAAGGCCATAGATGCCTTAGAATATAACCAACCAACACCAGTTCAAGCGCGTGTTATTCCCAAAGTATTAGAAGATAAAGACGTAATTGTAACCTCACAAACAGGAAGCGGAAAAACAGCTTCCTTTGCCATTCCACTATGTGAAAAAGTAGATTGGCTTGAAAACAAGCCACAAGTACTTGTGCTGACGCCTACCCGTGAATTAGCGGCACAGGTTAGTGATGAAATGAAGAGTATCGGTCGCTATAAGCGTGTTAATAGCGTGGCCATCTACGGCCGACAGTCTTTTATGAAGCAAAAGACTATGCTAAAACAAAAAACGCATATCGTAGTGGGGACACCTGGCCGCGTCTTAGATCATATTGAAAAAGGCACGTTATCTGTTGAATGTTTAAAATATGTTGTATTAGACGAAGCAGACGAAATGTTAAACATGGGTTTTATTGATCAAGTATCAGCGATTCTAGATAAGCTTCCGACTAGTCGAACTACGATGCTTTTCTCTGCAACGTTTCCAGCTGATATTGAAGGTTTAGCTAAGAAATATATGATTAATCCTGAGCGTATCCAAATCGAAACAGTAGGAAAAGCACCGCAGCTTATTACACATCACGTGATGGAAGTGGAAGAAGGGAGTAAGCTTTCCTTGTTATCAGATGTCACGGTTGCTGAAAACCCAGATAGCTGCATCATCTTTTGTCGAACACAAGAACGAGTAAAAGAAGTTTTTCAGTACTTAGACGAACGTGATTATTCTGCTGATTTACTGCACGGAGCGATGGTTCAAGAAGATCGATTTGAAGTAATGGATGACTTTAAGCGCGGTGAGTTTCGCTATCTAGTAGCCACTGACGTTGCTGCTAGAGGAATTGACGTCGAAGATATTACGCTTGTCATTAACTTTGATTTCCCACTTGAAAAAGAAAAATACGTGCATCGTACGGGTAGAACAGGACGTGCTGGTAAGTCAGGAAAAGCCATTACGTTTATGACGTCTTATGAGCAAAAGTTCTTAGAAGAAATTCGTGAATACAGCCAAGCTGATATTCAGTTAAGTAACCCACCATCTGTTGAAGAAGTAAAAGCTAACAGAACGGCTTTTCAAGAGAAAATGGAAGCACCGGTAGTTCTAAGAGAAGAGAAGCGTGAAAAAGTTAACCAAGATATTATGAAGTTATATTTTAATGGCGGTAAGAAAAAGAAAATTCGTGCGGTTGATTTTGTGGGAACTATTGCTAAATTGCCTGGTATGTCCGCTCAAGATATTGGGATTATTACCATCCAAGATAATCATTCGTACGTTGAGATTTTAAACGGTAAAGGTCCATCTGTATTGAAGGTATTAAAAAATAAAAGCATCAAAGGCAAGAAGTTAAAAGTGCATGAAGCGAAAAAGTGAAAAAGAGACTGAGACATAAGTAGTTCAGCCTCTATTATACCTGAACGGTTGAGAGTTCATAACTTTTAATCGTTCAGGTTTTTTTGGTTGATTGTGAAAACAATGTTGGAAACAGGGTGGAACGAACGTGTTCAGACAAACCAAAAAGATGGGAACAGCTAGTGTTCATCTTTTAGAAGCCATCATTTTGGTTTGTCCCAAACTCTTTTCTATTGTTTAATCCATACGGATACACTTTGACTATTAACCGTAAAACAACCATAGCCATTCTCATCAATTGTAACCTGATCGTCTCGTTTTTCAAGCATATCAATCCAAGTACTACCAGCGTGCTCTTTTCCTACAAACATTTGCTTATCTCCTTCATCTCCATTTGAAAGAATGACAGCACAGCCAGAGCCTTCAATAGAGGGGTCTCCATGACGAACCCAGCCAATTGTATTGGGATGATCGAAATAGTCATCTTGGTCTCCATACGCTTTGTGGTAGCGCACCGATAAAAGCTTTGTGAGCATGTCCTTTTTTGCATCCATAGGGTTGTCCCCAGAGATACCGAAGAAATCCCCATAAAATATGCATGGGTATCCATCTTTTCGAAGTAAAATTAAGGCGTACGCTAATTCTTTAAACCAGTCTTCTATCCATGATTCAAGGGACTCGTTGGGCTGCGAATCATGATTATCTACAAAGGTAACCACATCTAATGGATGGACTTGGACAAGTGTATCATCAAATACTGTTTGTAAATCAAAATCTCTTCCTTTTTGTGAAGCTTCATATAACTTGTAGTGAAGAGGAACGTCGAAAATATCAATACCGTGTTCAACATGATCTAAAAAATCTGCTGCTGTTCTTAAGTCAGGATGCCAAAACTCGCCTATAAAATAAAAATCTTCTCCTTGCTCAGCAGCGACTTCTGATACAAATTCTTTGATAAAGTTATAGTTAATATGCTTAATGGCATCCAGTCGGTAGCCGTCACAATTTAACGTTTCTGCTAGCCATTTTCCCCAGGAAATCATTTCACCTTTAACATCGGGATGGTCGTAATCAATGTTGGCATACATCAGATAATCATAGTTTCCAAATTCCTGATCCACCTCTTCGTTCCACTTTTTATTTTCACCAAGGATTTTAAAGATACCAGAACGATCTTCTTTAGCATCATAGTCTGTTCCATTAAAATGTGTAAAATTCCATTGGAAATCTGAGTACTTATTGTTTCGACCGTTAAATGTAAATTTTGTCCACCCTTCAATATCAAAAGGCTCAGATATTTCGTTTGTTCGATTATCAGCATCTACTTCAATTACCTGAAAGGTCTCTGTTTCATCAGCCCCTGCTTTGTGGTTCATGACAATGTCAACATACACGCTGATTCCGTGGTCATGACACGCTTGAATTGCTTCGTGTAATTGCTCTTTTGTTCCATACTTTGTAGCGGTGCTTCCTTTTTGCTCAAATTCACCTAGGTCATAGACGTCGTATACGCTATAGCCATTGTCATCAGGTGAAGATGCCTTTGTAACTGGAGGAATCCAAACAGCATCAATGCCGGCTTCCTTTAGCTCAGGTGCTACTTCCTTTAAACGATTCCAATGATTTTGGTCAGCTGGCAAATGCCATTCAAAAAACTGAATCATTGTGTGATTACGTTCCATTCATCTCATCCTCTCACACCCGTTTTCTAGTTATATTCCTACTATGCGTCTTATCTAAACCATGTATAAAGGAAATAATTTCAAAAACAGAAATTATCGAGTAATCAAAAAGAATAAGACTTTTCTGATGAAGTCTGCTATAATTTTTTAAAATTATAAGCTTTTGGAGGAATGAACAGCATGGGGTATCGAGATCAATTACATAGCTGTAAACGTATCGTTGTCAAAGTAGGGACATCAACTTTAACATACGACAATGGAGAGATTCATTTAGGGCGCATTGAAAAATTAACGCGTGTTTTGTCTGATTTAATGAATTCGGGTAAAGAAGTGGTATTGGTTACATCAGGTGCAGTGCAAGTAGGAGTCAAGAAATTAAAGTTAGCAAATCGACCAACGTTAATTCGCGACAAGCAAGCAGCGGCCGCTGTAGGACAGTCTGAATTAATGCATATTTATAGTAAATTTTTCGGAGAATATAGTCATATTGTGGGGCAAGTGTTGTTAACCAAAGACGTTATTGAAGATGAACACGTTCGAAATAACGTCGTCAATACATTTGAAAAGTTGATTGAAGACCGCGTCATTCCAATTGTTAATGAGAATGATACCGTAGCAATTGACGAAATTGAGAATATTGTACGCTTTGGAGATAACGATAATTTATCGGCTATCGTTTCAGTACTTATTCAAGCTGATTTATTGGTGATTTTATCAGATATTGATGGCTTCTTTGACTCAGATCCAACAAAAAATGAGAATTCGATGCTTATTAAAGTCATTGAAAAAATCACGCCTGAGCTAGAAGAGTTTGCGGGAGGTAGTGGAACTTCTGTGGGAACAGGTGGAATGGTAACAAAATTAACGGCTGCGAAGCGTGCTACGGTAGAAGGGATTAACGTGGTTTTAGCAAACGGTAAAGACCCTGCTATCCTACGCGATTTAATTAATGGTAAAGAGCTAGGAACGCTGTTTTTATCTCAAAAGCAAAAAGTCCGTTAAGAAAAAAGTGTGGGAAATCCACACTTTTTTTAATTAAGCATTGCGTATCATCCTTTGTTTCTTATACACTGTATGCTGTAAGAAACAAACCAGACTTTAGACGTTTGGAGTGAGAAGATGAAAGAAAAGAAATTAGATAGATATGACATTATGGACGTCTGCTTACTGGCAGGGAAAATTATGCTAGAAAGTGGAGCAGAGACATATCGAGTAGAAGATACAATGATGAGGATTGCTGCTTCATTTGGCATTAAAACATCACATAGCTATGTAACTCCAACCGGAATTATGTTTTCTCTGGAGACGAGTGAGCCCACTAAAACGAAGCTCATACGTATTTCTGAACGTACAACAGATTTAAAGAAAGTAACGTTAGTTAACAGCGTATCGCGTCAAATCAGTCAAGGTCAACTGCAATTAGAAGAAGCATATGACGCTTTAGAAACTATCGCAGAATCCAACGTTGCGTTTCCTTTATGGGTCCAGCTCGCGGCTGCTTCTATTTCAAGCGGCTGTTTTTTAATCATGTTTCAAGGTCAATGGTTAGACTTCATTCCAGCTATGTTAGCCGGAGGACTTGGCTTTTTAGCACTTGTCTATTTCCATCGTATTATTCCAATTAAATTCTTTGCCGAGTTTACTGCTTCTCTAACCATTGGTACGCTTTCACTGCTATTTGTCACAATCGGTGTTGGAAGTGAACTTGATAAAATTATTATTGGATCGGTTATGCCTCTGGTGCCAGGGCTTTTAATTACCAATGCTGTAAGGGACCTAATGGCAGGACACTTGTTATCGGGTTTGTCTAAAGGTGCAGAGGCTTTCTTAACGGCTTTTGCCATTGGTGCTGGAATCGCAGTTGTATTTACATTGTTATAAGAAGGAGGGCTGCATATGACAATCATTGAGCAAATTATTACAAGCTTTATTGCTTCTGCTGCGTTTGGTATTATTTTTAACGTTCCACGTGAATCATTATTAAAGTGTGGTTTTGTTGGAATGATTGGCTGGTTAATTTACTTTCTGATGACGATGTACAATATTGATGAAGTACCAAGTACAGTAGCATCTGCGTTTTTTATTGCAATTATTAGCCAAATTTATGCAAAGGTATATCGCATGCCCATTATTATTTTTACAGTTGCAGGTATTATCCCACTCGTACCGGGGGGAATTGCCTATGACGCCATGCGAAACTTCGTAGAAAATGATTACAATACAGCAATTAGCTTAGCTGCAAAAGCATTTATGATTTCAGGATCAATTGCCATTGGAATCGTGTTTTCGGAAGTAGTTAATCAAATTATTCGACAGTCGAAATTAAATGTGAAAGCAAAATATCGTCCATAAAGAAAAGAGGTCCCCCAACCTCATTGAAACGAATCAATGGAGATGAGAGACCTTTTTTTATTTATATAATGACTCTTTTCCATATTGCTTTCCGGATAAGGTGTCGAATTCTAATAGTTGATATTGCTTCATATATTGAATAGCGTCTCGCTTTAAAGAAGAGGTGTCATGAACAACTTCTCCTTTATCATTTAGATAAATTTGCTTACGAAATGCTGGAATATGTTCTTTCATTTTTGATAAATAGCTATAAAATAGAGTTGGCTTATAGTTTAATTCATCTACAATCATTGGCGCAAAATACATAGGACTAATCGTTCCTAACTCTTGCTCCATGTTTAAATTAAAGTTCGCCATAAATAAGAGTGGTGTTTCATAAAATTCTTTTCACTAGTGTTGCATTAATTTAAATTAACTATTAAAAAGACTCAAAATCTTCAATTTTATTATTTTAGGCAAACAAAAAGTCCTTTATAATGGAAATAGATGGTGGTAACCCGTCCAAATCCACTAATAAAGGACCAAACTTATGGACAAGATTACACGAAAAACTTCATTTGGACAATGGTTTTCACCAATTAATCTTCAATTATTAGAAGATAACGTGAAAACATTGAAATTAGATTACTATACGAAAAAATTAACGACAGAATCATTCCTTAAATTATTACTTTTTGCACAGCTAGTAGAAATTGAAAGTCTACATGCATTGG
>NZ_KQ758668.1:0-32010 GCF_001457055.1 Priestia veravalensis
TTGATAGGTCAGAGGTGGAAGCACGGCGACGTGTGTAGCTGACTGATACTAATCGATCGAGGACTTAACCAAAATGATAGTACATGAAGTACTCAGCGAAAAATGTTATCTAGTTTTGAGAGAACAAGATAAAAAAGTCTTGCTTTTTTTCAAAGAAGTTGTATAATATAATATGTCTGGTGGCGATAGCAGAGAGGTCACACCCGTTCCCATGCCGAACACGGAAGTTAAGTTCTCTAGCGCCGATGGTAGTTGGGACTTTGTCCCTGTGAGAGTAGGACGTTGCCAGGCGGATTTAAAAGACTAGCTAAATTAGCTAGTCTTTTTATTTTGTTTTAACAAGGTATAAGCTATCTGCGTATAATGTATTGTAGACTTAAAATTCTCATAGGTATAGGAAATAAACAAATGGTTCACAATGACATAGTGGAGGTGTAGAATAATGAACGGAAAAAATCATGATACAGTTTGCTTAGTTTGCAATCAAAGAACAGTTAAAGGTATTACAATTTTTTCTTCATTGATATGTCAACACTGTGAAAAAGATATTACAGAAATAAATTTATCCAATCAGCAATATGATGATATTTTAAATCAATTAAAGAAAATAGAAATTTATAAATAAACCTGAAGTCCTTTTAAGGGCTTTTTTGCATGATGAAAAAGCTATTGCGAATTTGTTATAATAGACACAGTCTTGATTTATAAATGTGTAAGAGATAAAAGGAGATTATAAGTTTGGAACATCTACGAAGCAAACTGCCTTTATATGATTGCGTTTTAAATCATATCAATAAAAGGCCTCTATCTTATCATGTACCGGGACATAAGAATGGTTATGTCTTTCCTAAAGGTGTTGAAAAAGATTTTCTACAGTTCTTAAAATATGATTTAACAGAAATAACAGGCTTAGATGATTTGCATGAAGCAGAAGAAGCTATTCAAGACTCTCAGATATTAGCTGCCAACTTATACGGGGTAGATCAAACATATTTTTTAGTGAATGGCTCTACTGTGGGCAACTTAGCTGCAATATTATCTCTTTGTGAAGAAGGAGATAGTATTATTGTGCAAAGGGATTCGCATAAGTCAATCTTTAATGCAATTAATTTAGCAAAAGCCAATGCTATCTTTGTTTCTCCTGAAGTTGATTTGATTTCAAAATTAACGGTAGGTATAAATGTTGAAGATATCAAACAAGCCCTTAAAGTCGCTCCTAGTTCGGTAAAAGCAATTGTCTTAACAAATCCTACTTATTACGGTGTTTCAACTGACTTAGCTCCGATTGTTTCATTGGCACACAAACATTCTATTCCGGTTGTTGTGGATGAAGCTCACGGCGCTCATTTTATTTTAGGAGCTCCTTTTCCAAAGTCAGCTACAGAGTTTGGTGCAGATATTGTTATCCAATCCGCTCATAAGACACTGCCAGCAATGACAATGGGCTCATATTTACATGTGAAAGGAAACTTTATTAATAAAAATAGATTATCTTATCTTTTGGGTGCTTTACAATCTAGTAGTCCATCTTATCCTATTATGGTTTCTTTAGATATTGCACGTTATTATGTAGAGTGTTTAAAAAATGAAGGTACAGCAAAAATTAAAGCTAATTTAAAAGGATTTTATAACGAGTTAAATCAGATTGATACCCTTTCTATTGTAGAGTTAAATCAGGAGGGGAATCTTAAGGTTGATTTATTAAAACTCATCTTATCATCTACGCGACTCACTGGTTATGAGCTTCAGGCAGCTTTAGAAGCGGAAGGAATATATACAGAGCTAGCAGATCCTTTGTATGTTTTATTAGTGCTACCTTTATCATCATCATTTGATTTTAGTGATACGTTATTGCGAATCAAAAAAGCAGTTGGATTAAGTGCACAAGGTGGGTTTGTAAAAGATATGATTCATACTCTTTACTACCCTGAAAAAATTACACATAAAATATATACTCATAAAAATGAAACCGAGATAGTTTCACTAGATACCGCTGTAGGAAAGATATGTGCGGAAACCATTATACCTTACCCACCAGGCATTCCACTGCTGTTAGAAGGTGAAGAGATTTCATTACATCATTTAAAGTATTTAAAGCAAACCTTATCTTTTAAAGGTAAAATACAAGGAAGTACAAATATAAGACATGGGTTCATTCGTGTGTTTAAGTAAAAGGGGAATTGCAATGCAAAAGGGAATTTTTATTACATTTGAAGGGCCTGAGGGTGCCGGAAAGACGACAGTTATTCAAATGGTTGAAAATATGTTAAAAGAAAAAGGAATAGATGTTGTTCTGACAAGGGAACCAGGTGGTATTTCAATCGCAGAGCAAATTCGTGAAGTTATTTTAAGTCCTAAAAACAAAGAAATGGACGGTAGAACAGAAGCTCTTTTATATGCGGCAGCTAGAAGGCAACACTTAGTTGAAAAAGTTATTCCCATGCTAGAACAGGGTAAAGTTGTTATATGTGATCGATTCATTGATAGTTCTCTTGCATATCAAGGGTACGCGAGAGGTTTAGGTATTGAAGAAGTATTGGGGATTAATCAATTTGCTATTGATCACCTTATGCCAGATTTAACTTTTTATTTAGATATTAGACCTGAAATAGGATTACAGCGAATAGAAAAAGGTCGTAGTCATGAAATTAATCGTTTAGATTTAGAGAAAATCGACTTTCATTATAAAGTAAGAGAAGGGTATAAACTTTTATTAAATCAATTTCCAAATCGTATCAAAGAAGTTAATGCTGAGCAAAGCGTTGATGATGTATACAACGATATATGTGATGTGTTAAGAGGATTTTTGTAAGCAAATAATTCTTGATATAATAAAGTAAATAAGTTCATAATGAGGTGCATATTCATGAAATTAGTAATTGCAGTTATACAAGATTCAGATAGTACAAAGTTGTTAAACGCATTAGTTGAAAAAGGTTTCCGCTCAACAAAATTATCTAGTTCTGGCGGTTTTTTAAAATCTGGAAATACAACCATTATGATTGGAACAGAAGACGAAAAAGTTCAAACGGTGTTAGATATTATCAAAGGTGAATGTCAAAATCGTAATCAATTTATTTCTCCAGTTTCTCCAATGGGTGGTAATGCAGATTCATATATTCCTTATCCAGTGGAAGTAGAAGTTGGAGGAGCAACGGTATTTGTGTTGCCAATTGACCAATTTCATCAATTTTAAAAAATTGCCTTACAATTGAAGTAGAAAGTGTGATGAAATGAATAAAAAGTGGGGAGAGCTAGAAGGTATCCAACCAACTGCTCTTAGAATGTTAAAAAACAGTATTGTGAAAGATAGAGTAGCTCATGCTTACCTGCTTGAAGGAAGTAAAGGAACTGGAAAAAAGGAGATTAGCTTTTTATTTGCAAAACGATTATTTTGCTTAAATCCTCATGAACATGAACCATGCTATGAATGTATTAACTGTAAAAGAATTGATTCTGGTAATCATCCGGATGTACATTTTATTGAGCCAGATGGCTTATCAATTAAAAAAGAACAAGTACAATATTTACAAGCTGAATTCACAAAAACTGGTGTTGAATCCAATAAGAAGTTATATATTATTAATCATGTTGATAAGATGACAGTAAGTGCCTCTAATAGTTTATTAAAGTTTTTAGAAGAGCCAACGGATGGTACATATGCAATCTTGTTAACAGAGACTATTCAGAAGCTGTTGGATACAATTATATCTAGATGTCAGGTTATTTCTCTTCGTTCTTTAACAGAAAAACAATTAGCCGAACAACTAATGAACCATAACCTTTCCAGAGCAGATGCAACGCTGATGCCATACTTAACAAATAGTATTACAGAAGCAATTGAATTAAGTGAAGATGAATGGTTTGGACTTGCAAGAAAGTTAGTGATACAATTATATGAAGTGTTAACAACTAGACCTCAACAAGCGCTTCTCTTTATTCACGAAAAATGGGTACCTCATTTTAAAGAAAAAGAACAAGCTCATATTGGGTTAAATTTACTAATGCTTCTGTATCGCGATGTTTTAACGTTGCAAGTAGAAGAAGAGCCAATGATTATTTATTTTTATAAAGAAGATCATTTAAAATCTCATGCACTTCAAGCTACTCAACAAAAAATTATTGCAAAGATTGAAGTTATTTTAAGAGCTAAAAATAAATTAAATTCAAATATGAATATACAGTTATTGATGGAACAGCTGGTGTTGGATTTGCAGGAGGGATAAAAGCTTGTATGATGTAGTAGGTGTTCGCTTTAAAAAAGCGGGTAAAATATATTATTTTGATCCTGGTGATTTAACAATACCAGATGGGGAGTTTGTTATTGTTGAAACAATCCGTGGTGTTGAATTTGGTAGGGTTGTTATTAATAAAAAGCAAGTCAGTGAACATGATGTTGTTCTCCCACTAAAAAAAGTCATTCGTATTGCAGAGCCTAAAGACAAGCTCATTGTTGAGGAAAACAAACAAGCTGCTAGCGAAGCATATGGTGTATGTGTTCAAAAGATTCAGGCACATAACCTAGATATGAAGCTAGTAGATGTAGAATATACATTTGACCGTAATAAGGTAATCTTTTATTTCACAGCAGATGGACGTATCGACTTCAGAGAATTAGTAAAGGATTTAGCAGCCATCTTCCGTACACGTATTGAATTACGTCAAATTGGTGTTAGAGATGAAGCGAAACTTCTTGGTGGTATTGGTCCTTGTGGAAGAATGCTTTGTTGCTCAACTTTCTTAGGAGATTTTGAGCCAGTGTCAATTAAAATGGCAAAAGACCAAAACTTATCGTTGAATCCTACAAAAATTTCAGGGTTATGTGGTCGTCTCATGTGCTGTCTTAAATACGAAAATGATGAATACGAAACAGCGAAAGAGCAGCTTCCTGATATTGGATCTACCATTAAAACACCTGAAGGTTCAGGTCGTGTAATAGGTCTAAATATTTTAGAGCGTATTATACAGGTAGAATTATCAAATCGTGAGCAAATCTTAGAGTATACATTAGATGAAATTATTAATGAAGGTGCTGTTTCGTTTCAAGCCACAGATTAACGAGGTGGGTAAAGGTGGATAAAAAAGAGATTTTTGATTCGGTTACAAATATGGAGGAACAAATTGGTCACTTATACAAACAATTAGGAGACTTAAAAGAGTATTTAGCTGAACTAATTGAAGAAAATCATCACTTACAGATTGAAAATGACCATTTGCGCCGCCGCCTTGACCAAACCAATTTGGAAACAAAGCCCAAAAGTCATAATCAAAAGGTAAGTAGTCAAACAAAAGTACAAAAGCAGATAGATATCGGAGAAGGATACGATAATCTAGCTAGACTGTATCAAGAAGGCTTCCATATTTGTAACATTCATTATGGTAGCGTCCGTCAAGATGGAGATTGTTTGTTTTGCTTATCATTTTTAAATAAAAAATAACAAAGCCTCTCCACAAGGAGAGGCTGCTTTTGTATAAGGAGAAATGGAACATGGTTCAATTATATGAAGATGAACGACTTGATTATCTATTAGCGGACGAAAGTATGCGCATTATTCAAAGTCATTCTGTCTTTTCATTTTCATTAGATGCTGTTTTGCTATCAAACTTTGCGTATGTACCTATAAAAAAAGGGAATATCATTGATTTATGTACAGGGAACGGAGTTATACCTTTATTTTTATCAAAGCGAACAAATGCTAAGATTACGGGTGTAGAAATTCAAGAGCGTTTAGCTAGCATGGCCACTAGAAGTGTTGATTACAATAACTTAAATGATCAAATTAACATTGTTCTAGGCGATTTGAAGGACATGCCACAGAAATTAGGACATGGAAAGTATGATGTAGTAACATGTAACCCTCCTTATTTTCCTACTCCTAAAGTTGATGAGCAAAATAAAAATGAGCATTATGCAATTGCTAGGCATGAAATTCATTGTAATCTAGAAGATGTGATTCGTGTAAGTAGTCAACTAGTAAAGCAAGGGGGAAAGGTCTCAATTGTACATCGACCAGGTCGACTTGTTGATATCATTACGTTAATGAGGGCATACCGTTTAGAGCCAAAACGCTTACAGTTTATCTATCCGAAGAAAAATAAAGAAGCTAACACCATTTTAATTGAAGGAATTAAAGATGGTAATGCAGACTTAAAAATCCTTCCACCACTCGTTGTTTATAAGGAAGACAATGAATATACAAACGAGCTAAAGGAAATTTTGTATGGAACAAACTAAGCATTATTTTTACGTATTAGAATGTAAAGACCAAAGCTATTATGCAGGATACACAAATAATTTGAATAAGCGTTTAGCCGTTCATAATAGTGGCAAAGGTGCTAAATATACTAAAAGTCGTTTACCAGTTGTACTTTTATGGCATGAAGAGTACGAAACTAAAATTGAAGCCATGAAAAAAGAATACTGGTTTAAACAGTTAAGCCGTAGACAGAAAGAACAATATATCCTAAAGGAGCAGAAGAAAAGTAATGAACTCACAAAAAAGTTATGAAGGAATTGAAGACAAAGGAGTATTATATCTAATTCCAACACCTATTGGTAACCTAGAAGATATGACATTTCGCGCAATTCGATTATTAAAAGAAGTAGATTATATTGCTGCAGAAGATACAAGGCATACAAAGAAGCTGTGTAACCATTTTGAGATTGGGACACCAATCGTTAGCTATCATGATCATAATAAAGAAACGAAAACCGAGAGGCTTATTCAAGATTTAGAAAAAGGTCTTAAAATTGGTCTTGTGAGTGATGCTGGTATGCCATGTATCTCTGATCCAGGATATGAATTAGTAAGAGAAGCGACCAACAAAGGTTATACTGTTATTCCTTTACCAGGTGCGAATGCTGCGTTGACAGCTTTGATTGCTTCTGGACTACCTACTTATGAATTCTATTTTTACGGTTTTTTAAATCGAAATAAAAAAAGTAAAAAGGAGGAACTTCAACTTTTATCTATAAAAAAAGAAACGATGGTTTTCTATGAAGCACCTCATCGTTTAAAAGAGACGTTAAAATTGATGTTTGAAGCCTTTGGAAACCGAGAGATTGTACTATGTAGAGAGTTAACAAAGCGTTATGAAGAGTTTTTAAGAGGAACTATTGAAGAAGCAATAATTTGGGCTAACGAAACAGAACTTAGAGGAGAATTTTGTTTCATTGTTTCAGGAACAACTGAAGACATTATAGAAGATAAAGAAGCTTGGTGGACAGAGTTAACAATTATTGAACATGTGAACTATTATATAAATGATCAGCAATTTAGTAATAAGGATGCTATCAAACAAGTAGCAAAAGATCGTAATCAATCAAAAAGAGAGATATATAGTGAATATCATGTGAACTAAAAAAGCTGTCGTTAGACAGCTTTTTTAGTTTGAAGATTGTAGGTTATTTTCAAGTTCTTTCATAATTTGTTCTGCACCTTCACGGCTTAAAATTAGCTTACCACCAGCTAATTGAATATTTTCATCTGAAACTTCACCAGTTACTTGGCAAGTCATGTTTGGTTTATATTTCTTTAAAATGATACGCTCTTCATCAACATAAATTTCTAACGCATCTTTTTCAGCAATCCCTAATGTACGACGTAATTCAATTGGAATTACTACACGTCCTAACTCATCAACTTTACGAACAATACCTGTAGATTTCATCTTATTTTCCCCTCTCACCTTTTAGTTTTCTATGTTATTACTTTCGTCATTATTCGACAAATTCAATGTACTTTTATAATACCAACGTTTCCAAAACTAGTCAATCATTTTGTATGTAAAAAAATGTAGATGGAAATAAAAAAATATAAAAACACTTATATAAAAGGGTTTGTGAAGAATACCAATAATATCTTTAGGTAGTATATTGAAAAAAATAACATAATAAATTTGATATAAAGATGATTGAATTCAAGCTTTTTTAATCAAAAATTCATTTTTCGACAAAATAAGACAAAAACTACTTTCTTTAGAGTTCATCCAAAAAGTAATAAGGTATTTTATCTATAAAAGAGGCAAAAATGGTAGAAGTAAACAGCATTTATTTAAATTTCTAATGTCTTTAGCTAGATGGTTTTCAAAACGTCCTAGAAAATAGTATTATAGAAGATAGAATAAATAGTTGATTTTATTTTTGTTCGAAATACAAAATACTGTATTTGGGAAGTGTTTAAACGGATTTTGGAGGTTATACAGATGGGAAATAATACGTTTTACATTACCACGCCAATTTATTATCCAAGTGGTAAATTACATATAGGACATGCGTATACAACAGTTGCAGGGGATGCAATGGCTCGTTATAAGCGATTAAGAGGATTCGATGTTCGTTATTTAACGGGTACGGATGAGCATGGGCAAAAAATTCAGCGCAAAGCAGAAGAAGAAAATGTGACTCCTCAGCAGTATGTAGATAATATTGTAGCAGGGATTAAAGACTTATGGGAGAAAATGGACATCTCCTATGATGACTTTATTCGCACCACAGAATCTAGACATAAAGAGGTTGTTGATAAAATCTTCAATCGTTTACTGGAGCAAGGTGATATTTATCTAGATGAATACGAAGGCTGGTATTCAGTTCCTGACGAAACTTACTATACGGAACTTCAATTAGTAGATCCAATTATTGAAGATGGAAAAGTAGTGGGAGGAAAAAGTCCAGACAGTGGGCATCCAGTGGAATTAGTAAGAGAAGAATCTTATTTCTTTAAAATGGGTAAATATGCAGATCGTTTATTAGCTTTTTATGAAGAAAATCCAACCTTTATTCAACCGGAATCTCGTAAAAATGAGATGATTAATAATTTCATTAAGCCAGGATTAGAAGACTTGGCTGTTTCACGCACAACCTTTGATTGGGGTATTAAAGTTCCAGGGAATCCCAAGCACGTTATTTATGTATGGGTTGATGCATTATCAAACTATATTACAGCATTAGGATACGGCACTGAAAATGACGAATTATACAAAAAGTACTGGCCTGCTAACGTTCATCTTGTAGGAAAGGAAATTGTTCGTTTCCATACAATTTATTGGCCAATTATTTTAATGGCATTAGATTTACCTCTTCCAAAGAAAGTCTTTGCACACGGATGGTTATTAATGAAAGATGGTAAAATGTCTAAGTCAAAAGGGAACGTCGTTGATCCAGTAACATTAATTGATCGCTACGGCTTAGATGCTTTACGCTATTATTTATTAAGAGAAGTCCCTTTCGGTTCGGACGGAGTGTTCACACCTGAAGCATTTGTAGAGCGTATTAATTTTGATTTAGCAAACGATCTTGGTAATTTAGTTAACCGTACAGTAGCAATGATTAATAAGTATTTTGATGGTGTCATTCCTATGTATGAGGGGAATGTAACAGAGTTTGATGCTCAGCTTGTGCAAGCTCAAAAAGATATGGTGAAAAAATACGAAGAATCCATGGAAAATATGGAGTTCTCAGTGGCATTATCAGCGGTTTGGCAGTATGTAAGTCGTACAAATAAATACATTGATGAAACAAAGCCTTGGACCCTGGCTAAGGATGAAGAGAAGCGTAATGAATTAGCTTCAGTAATGGTACACTTAGCAGAAGCTATCCGTCATACAGCTGTTCTCCTACAACCATTCTTAACGAGAACACCAGAAAAAATCTTTTCACAGATTGGTGTGAAAGAAGATGTGTTAAAGAGTTGGGAAAGTATTGAAACGTTTAACATGCTTCGTGAAGGTACGAAAGTAGAAAAAGGTGAACCAATGTTCCCACGTCTAGATCGTGATGAAGAAATTACATTTATTAAAGAAAAAATGTTAAGTTCATTGCCAGCACAGGAAGAGAAAAAAGAAGAGGTTCAGCCAGAACAAAGTGAAGAAATTAGTTTAGATGACTTCTTAAAGGTTGATTTACGCGTAGCAGAAATTATTCATGCTGAGCCTGTAAAGAAAGCAGATAAGCTATTGAAAATCCAGCTAGACTTAGGCTATGAAAAACGTCAAGTTGTATCAGGCATTGCTAAATTTTATAAGCCAGAGGAACTCATTGGCCGTAAAGTCATCTGTATTGTGAATTTAAAGCCAGTAAAATTACGTGGAGAACTTTCACAAGGAATGATTTTAGCGGGTGAGGATGCTAATGGCTTATCACTTGCAGAGGTTGACCAATCTTTAAGCAACGGAACTAAAGTAAAATAATAAGATAAGGGGGCGTTTCACGTGGAACACGGGAAAGCCCTCTTTTATTTCGTAAATGAAAGGAGCACTAATATGTTATTTGATACACATGTACATTTAAATGCAGACCAATTTAATGATGATTTAGAGGATGTTATTGAAAGAGCAAAAGAGCGCAATGTAGAAAAGATGGTCGTGGTTGGGTTTGATGAACCAACCATTAATCGAGCGATGGAACTTATTGAAAAGTATGATTTTATGTATGCTAGCGTTGGTTGGCATCCCGTAGATGCTATTGATATGAAAGATGAACATTTAACTTGGATTGAAGAACTAGCAGCACATCCTAAAGTGGTGGCTATTGGAGAGATGGGATTAGATTATCATTGGGACAAGTCACCTAAAGATATACAAAAAGAAGTATTTCGTAGACAAATTCGTTTAGCGAGAAAAGTAAATCTTCCAATCATTATTCATAATCGTGATGCAACAGAAGACGTCATAACCATTTTAAAGGAAGAGTCAGTGGAAGAAGTTGGTGGTATCATGCACTGCTTTACTGGGAGCATTGAAGTTGCTAAACAGTGTATGGGTATGAATATGTACATCTCGTTTGGTGGACCTGTCACGTTTAAGAATGCGAAGAAGCCAAAAGAGGTAGCAGCTGAAATTCCACTTGATAAATTATTAATAGAAACAGATTGTCCATATTTGACACCTCACCCTTATCGAGGAAAGAGAAATGAACCAGCATATGTCTCATACGTAGCAGAACAGATTGCGGAATTAAAAGGTATTAGCTACGATGAATTAGCAAAGCATACTACTGAAAATGCGCTAAAATTATTCCGAATTAATGACTAAATGTTTAACATATCTATTGGTTTAAAACAATGTTAAAATAAAAAGTATTAAATGGAATAACACTTGCAGAGGGTCTTGCAATCCTCTGCCTTTTTTCAGTTGATTTCATACTGATAGGTTAGAAGCAAAATGAAGAGAGAAAGACTTCATTTTTGAGGAGGTTCATAATGAAGATTAAAGAAATAATTGTGGTTGAAGGTAGGGATGACACTGTTACAATTCGTCGAGCAGTACAAGCTGATACAATTGAGACGAACGGTTCAGCCGTAAACGATGAAACCATTGAAAAGATAAAGCTAGCACAACAAACGAGAGGCGTTATTATCTTTACAGATCCTGATTATCCGGGTCAGCGTATTCGTAATATTGTTTCAGAAAAAGTTCCGGGATGTAAGCATGCATTTTTGTCAAAAGAACAAGCAAAAGGTAAAAATGGAAAAGGTATAGGCGTTGAGCATGCGTCTATTGAAGATATTAGACAAGCTTTACAAGACGTGAAACAAGAATGGCAAGGAATCGATGAACAAATTACACAAGAGGATTTAATTGTTGCTCGCTTAATAGGTGATAGTGAAGCAAAAAGTAGGCGTGAGAGAATAGGTAAATCTTTGAAAATTGGTTATGCAAACGGAAAACAGCTACACAAAAGACTAAAAATGTTTCAAATTTCAAAAGATGAGTTTATCAAAGCCGTTCAGAAAATTAATCAGGAGGAACAAAAATCGTGACAAAAGATATTGCAACCCCAACTCGTACGAAAGAAATTTTAAAGAAATACGGATTTACGTTTAAAAAGAGCTTAGGACAAAACTTTTTAATTGATACTAATATTTTAAATCGTATTGTTGACCATGCTGAGTTGACAGATGAGACAGGAGCTATTGAGATTGGTCCTGGGATTGGGGCTCTAACTGAGCAATTGGCAAAGCGCGCAAAAAAAGTATTGGCTTTTGAAATCGACCAACGCCTGTTACCCATTTTAGCTGACACGCTTTCACCTTATCCGCACGCTAAAGTCATTCACCAAGACGTACTTAAAGCCAACTTGAAAGAGACCTTAGCACAAGAGTTTGAAGGTATTGAAGACTTAATGGTAGTAGCAAACTTACCTTATTATGTTACAACTCCAATTCTAATGAAGTTGCTAGAGGAGCAGATTCCTGTTCGAGGAATTGTTGTTATGCTACAAAAAGAAGTAGCTGAACGTATCGCAGCAAAGCCAGGGACAAAAGATTATGGTTCTCTTTCTATTGCTATTCAATACTATACGGAAGCTGAAACAGTTATGGTCGTCCCCAAAACGGTATTTAACCCTCAACCAAATGTTGATTCAGCTGTTATTCGCTTAATTCGACGTAATGAACCAGCCGTAAAGGTTGAAAATGAAGCATTCTTCTTCAAAGTTGTCAGAGCAAGTTTTGGTCAAAGACGTAAAACCATCTTAAATAATCTAGTGAATAATTTACCTAATGGAAAAGCAAATAAAGCTGCGATTGAACAAGCTCTTTCAGAAGCTTCAGTTGATCCAAAAAGAAGAGGAGAAACATTATCAATTGAAGAGTTTGGTAAGTTAAGCGATGAGCTAGGAAAATCGTTCGCATAGAATAATCACCTTTTTGCTTCGTGTTCATAGGCTATGAAGAGAGTTGAATATTTAGCTTTTAAGTAGTAAAGACGGAGTGAAGTTTATGAATATCGAAATTGGTGATATTGTAACACGTCCTTCTTATGATCGCGATTTGTTATTTCGCGTAATCGCGGTTAATGAAGGAGAGGAACAATATGCAACATTAATTGGAGAAGATATCCGCCTTATTGCTGATGCTCCTTTATCCGATTTAGAAGTTGTAGATGTTCAAGAGCAACAGCGACGAAAAGAACAAGAAGAGCAACTGTTAGAGAGGTCTCTAAAGCTGTTACGTCAAGATTACGACCTCATTCGAGAAAAAGCCGAATATGGTATGACAAATGGGTATAATCATTCACACCGCCTTTTTCAGATGCCAGGCAAGGTGCTACATGTAGATGGAGACCCTAACTATTTACAGAAATGTTTAGCAGTGTATGAAAAGATAGGCGTTCCTGTATATGGTGTACATTGTACAGAATCGGAAATGCCAAATAAAATAAGCGCCTTATTAGAAGAAGTGAGGCCTGATATTTTAGTATTAACTGGACATGATGCCTATTCAAAGTCAAAAGGTGATAAAAATGATTTATTAGCCTATCGCCACTCTAAATATTATGTAAAAACGGTATACGAGGCAAGACGTAAAATTGCAAATCTAGATCAGCTTGTGATTTTTGCCGGCGCTTGTCAATCTCACTTCGAACAGCTAATACAAGCAGGTGCAAATTTTGCAAGTTCACCATCCAGAGTGAACATTCATGCTCTAGATCCTGTATATGTTGTAGCAAAGTTAAGTTTTACGCCTTTTAATGATCGTATTAACGTGTGGGATGTATTGCGTAATACATTAACAGGTGCAAAGGGGTTAGGTGGAATAGAAACCAGAGGACTTTTACGAACAGGTATGCCTTATGAAGCGGAATAATGAGTATAAGTCTGTTATGCAAAAGAGGATTTTAACCTTTTGTATAGCAGTTTTTTTATCTATATCTATATCATAGGTGAATTTATGTGCTATACATTTCTTTTATAAGAATTATTTTAAATAAATGTAAAACTTATACATATTGTAAGTTTGTTTGCACAAAATATAAAGGAAATGTAGATTTATGTAGAAAATTATTTGTTGACATCATTAGACATACATTGTTATAATTTTATGTTTTTGACTTTTTTATCTTTTTGTGTTACACTACGTATAGTGAGGTGGACCAATATGGCGAAAACTTTATCTGATATTAAGCAAGCGCTGGATTTGCACCTAGGTCAACGATTGACTTTAAAAGCAAACGGTGGACGAAGAAAAACGGTAGAGCGTTCAGGAGTCTTAACTGAAACGTATCCTTCTGTTTTTATTGTGGAGCTAGATCAAGAAGAAAACTCTTTAGAGCGAGTTTCTTATAGCTATGCCGACGTGTTAACTGAAACGGTTGAGCTAAAGTTTTTTTAAACCAAAAGTAATATAGTACGTAGCGGTGAGCAGTGGACGTTTTTGGTTTACTGCTTTTTTTATTGGGCTTTTTTTCAAAACATACTCTCTCTTTGGTGATTTATACTATAAGTACGGTTTGAGGTGTTTTAAAGGAGGCTTTACTAAATGAGCAGACGTCGAGGCGTTATGTCAATGAAATGTAAAGAGGAATTGGCTAAAGAACTTGATTTTTATGATGTTGTAAAAAGCCATGGATGGGGTGCTATTCATTCCAAGGATGCAGGTAACATGGTAAAGCGTGCCGTAGAGATAGCGAAAGAACAGCTGGCTAAGTCTTAGGTAGTAAACATGTTCTACTTGCTTTTTTAGAATAAAGGAATGAGGATCCGAAGTGGAAATCACTTCGGCTTTTTAGTGGTTTTTATACTTTTATACACTGTTTATGTAAAGATATATAAACCTTCCCATTTTGTGATAAAATAACTTTACAATTGATTAGATGAAGTAGGTGAAAGATTTATGAAGTTAATGGTTAAGGCACCAGCTAAAATAAACTTGTCCCTTGATGTATTACATAAGCGTACGGATGGTTATCATGAAGTTAAGATGGTCATGACAACAATTGATTTAGCAGACCGTATTGAGCTTTCGGAGCGTGAAGATGGTCGAATCGTTATTTATTCACATAATCGTTTTGTTCCTGATGATCAGCGGAATTTAGCATATCAAGCTGCACAGCTGCTTAAAAAGCGTTGCAAAGTGGACAAGGGTGTCAATATCTTAATTGATAAGCAAATCCCTGTAGCGGCTGGTTTAGCAGGAGGAAGCAGTGATGCAGCAGCTACCCTTAGAGGGCTGAACCAATTGTGGGACTTAGGTTTGTCTCTAGATATGCTTGCAGAGCTTGGAGCAGAAATTGGGTCTGACGTATCGTTTTGTGTGTATGGTGGCACAGCCCTTGCAACAGGAAGAGGAGAAGTAATTGAACATATTGAAGCACCTCCAAACTGCTGGGTGATTTTAGCAAAGCCAGAAATAGGTGTATCAACAGCAGATGTATATCGCAATTTAAAGGTGCAAAATGTGAGTCATCCTAATGTAGAAGGGATGATTGAAGCAATTGAAGCAGGAAATTATAGGGAAATGTGTAAATTTGTAGGGAATGTATTAGAAGAAGTAACGTTAAAGATGCATCCGGAAGTTTTATTAATTAAAGAACAAATGAAGCGATTTGGAGCAGACGCAGTTCTCATGAGCGGTAGCGGACCAACGGTTTTTGGACTTGTACAGCATGATTCTCGTATGCACCGTATTTATAACGGCTTACGAGGTTTCTGTGATAAGGTATACGCTGTCCGGCTTATTGGAGAACGAATAACGCTTGAATAAATACGTATATTAGTGTTATATTTATAATAAAATATTCGGATTTTAGGGAGGAAGTTATGAAGTTTCGACGTAGTGGACGTTTAATTGATATGACGAATTATTTCATTCAAAACCCTCAGCGCCTTATTCCTCTGACATATTTTGCAGATAAATATAACTCTGCAAAATCATCTATAAGTGAAGATATGGCGATTATAAAGCAAACTTTTGAACAACAAGGTATTGGTACGCTTGTTACTTTACCAGGGGCAGCTGGTGGCGTGAAATTTATGCCAAAGATGTCAAATGAAGAAGCAAGTCAACTTGTTGAAGAGTTATGTGGGATGATTGAAAAACCAGAGCGACTATTACCCGGTGGATATTTATATCTCACAGATATTTTAGGAGACCCTCGTGTTGTAAATAAGATTGGTCGTCTATACGCATCTTTATTTGCTAATCGCAAAATCGATGTAGTTATGACTGTGGCAACAAAAGGAATTCCAGTTGCTTATGCAGTAGCACAATACTTAGATGTACCGGTTGTGGTAGTAAGAAGAGATAGTAAAGTAACTGAAGGTTCAACGGTAAGTATTAATTACGTATCCGGTTCTTCAAAGCGTATTCAAACCATGCTGTTAGCCAAGAGAAGCCTAGCTGTAGGGTCGAACGTTTTAATTATTGATGATTTTATGAAAGCAGGCGGAACAGTTAATGGGATGATTAGCTTGCTTGAAGAGTTTGATGCAACAGTTGCGGGAATTGGAGTTTTAGTTGAATCAGAAGACATTGAAGAGCGTCTAGTAGATGAATACATCTCTCTTGTACAACTGAAAGATGTTAACATAAAAGAGAAACATATCAGCGTACAGGAAGGGAACTATTTAAAATATATTTAAGGTTGGGGGAGGAAGTAATCATGTTACAAGTTCAAACAAAGCAAGCGCCACAGGCTATTGGACCTTATTCTCAGGGAATTGTTGTTAATAATTTATTTTACAGTTCAGGGCAAATTCCTTTACGTCCAGATGGAACGCTAGTTGAAGGGGATATTAAAACACAAACTGAACAAGTATTTCAAAACCTTAAAGCAGTTTTAGAAGAAGCTGGTGCTTCACTGAATACGGTAGTAAAAGCAACTGTATTTATTAAGGATATGGATAATTTTGCTGACCTTAATGAAGTATATGCACAATACTTTGGTGATCATAAACCTGCGCGTTCATGTGTAGAAGTAGCAAGGTTACCAAAAGATGTTTTGGTTGAAATTGAAGTAGTTGCGCTAGTAAAAGGATAAATTAACTAACTAAAACCAAATTATTTCCAATTGTTCACTTTTTTTGCGAAAATTTTCTAAAAACTTTTCTGTAGAAGCAGGAAAAACAAAAATTCCGTGGAATTTATGTAGTAAAGCTTCGCATAGGAAAAGGTGGTGAACAAAATGGAAGTAACTGACGTTAGATTACGCCGCGTAAACACTGAAGGACGTATGAGAGCGATTGCTTCAATCACATTAGATGGTGAATTTGTTGTTCATGATATTCGAGTGATTGATGGTAATAACGGCTTGTTTGTAGCAATGCCAAGTAAACGTACACCTGATGGTGAGTTCCGCGATATTGCACATCCAATTAATTCTAATACTCGCGGAAAAATTCAAGATGCTGTTTTAGCAGAGTATCATCGATTAGGTGAACTAGAAATTGAATTTGAAGAAGCGGGTGCTTCATAACATATGATAGATTAAAAGCCTACTTGACGGTAGGCTTTTTATTTTGTCCGTCTCTTCTATCCATAAACTTTCTTCATTATAAAAATTTAACAAAATTTTAAAATAAAATGAATGACTTTCGAATGATTTCTTGAAATGAGGTCATTTTTGATATAATATTCTTAATGGATAAAAAGGTAAAATTGGAGGCCTGTTATGTCAAAAAGATATGCAGTCATATTGGCAGCTGGTCAGGGTACACGTATGAAGTCATCTTTATATAAAGTGTTACACCCTGTGTGTGGAAAACCAATGGTACAACATGTAATCGACCAAGTGTCAAATGTTTCATTAAGTAAATTAATTACTGTTGTAGGCCATGGTGCCGAAAAAGTGAAATCACATGTTGGAGATAAAAGCTTATTTGCTTTGCAAGAAGAGCAATTAGGAACAGCTCATGCAGTCATGCAAGCAGAATCTTTACTTGCACATGAAAAGGGTACGACAATTGTTGTTTGTGGTGATACGCCACTTATTACAACGGAAACAATCGAAGCGTTGCTCAAGCATCACGAAGAGACAAATGCAAAAGCAACAATTTTAACAGCTCATGCTCAAGATCCAACTGGATATGGGCGAATTATTCGCAATAGCTCTGCCTCAGTTGAAAAGATAGTTGAGCACAAGGATGCAACTGAACAAGAGAGAGCAGTAAAAGAAATTAATACAGGTACGTATTGCTTTGATAATGAAAAGCTATTTGAGACGCTTTCAAAAGTATCAAATAACAATGTTCAAGGTGAGTATTACTTGCCGGATGTGATTGAGATTTTGAAAAATGAAGGGGAAATCATTTCAGCTTATCAAACAAGTGACTTTGCTGAAACATTAGGTGTAAATGATCGCTTTGCGCTTTCACAAGCAGAAGAAACAATGAAGAAACGTATTAATAAGAAACATATGTTAAATGGGGTAACAATCATTGACCCATCTAACACATATATTTCAGCAGATACAGTCATTGGACGCGATACGGTTATTTATCCAGGAACAGTAATTCAAGGTGCTGTATCCATCGGTGAAAACTGTGAAATCGGACCTAACAGCGAAATCAAAGATTGCCAAATCGGACATAATACATCTATTCGCCATTCAGTCGCTCATAATAGTGAAATTGGTCAATCCGTAACGATTGGACCATTCGCGCATATTCGTCCACAATCTATGATTGATGATGAGGTAAGAATAGGAAATTTTGTCGAGATTAAGAAAGCATCATTTGGTAAAGGAAGTAAAGCTTCACATTTAAGTTATATTGGGGATGCAGAAGTAGGTCAGAATGTAAACTTGGGGTGCGGATCAATTACCGTTAATTACGATGGGAAAAACAAATTCTTAACTAAGATTCAAGATGGTGCATTTGTTGGTTGCAATTCAAATTTAATTGCACCAGTAACGATTGGAGAAGGCGCTTATGTAGCCGCTGGATCTACCGTTACAGACGATGTGCCGGGTAAAGCTTTATCAATTGCTCGTGCAAAACAAGTTAATAAAGAGAACTACGCTGAAAAGCTTGATATTAATAAAAAATCCTAACGGAGGTTTTACAACAAAATGCCAAATGTATATGCTGATGAAAATTTGAAATTGTTTACGTTAAATTCTAATAAGGCTTTAGCTGAACAAATTGCTAAGGTGATTGGTGTTGAATTAGGAAAGTGTTCTGTAGATCGCTTTAGCGACGGAGAAGTTCAAATTAATATTGAAGAAAGTATTCGTGGTTGCGATGTATTTATTATTCAATCAACAAGTGCCCCTGTTAACGAACATTTAATGGAGTTACTTATTATGATTGATGCTTTAAAACGTGCATCTGCTAAAACAATTAACATCGTAATTCCCTACTACGGTTACGCTCGCCAAGACCGTAAAGCACGTGCTCGTGAGCCAATCACAGCTAAATTAACAGCAAACCTTATTGAAAAAGCTGGTGCGACTCGTATCATCACATTAGATCTGCATGCTCCACAAATTCAAGGTTTCTTTGACATTCCAATTGATCATTTAGTAGGTGTTCCAATCTTAGGTGAATACTTTAAGAGTAAAAACCTTGATGACGTTGTCATCGTGTCTCCAGACCACGGTGGTGTAACACGCGCACGTCGTTTAGCAGAACGTTTAAAAGCACCAATTGCTATTATTGATAAGCGTCGTCCACGTCCAAACGTTGCGGAAGTAATGAACATTGTTGGTCAAGTAGAAGGCAAAACGGCAATTTTAATTGACGATATGATCGATACAGCTGGTACCATTACATTGGCAGCAAATGCACTTATTGAGTCAGGTGCAAAAGAAGTATATGCATGTTGTACACATCCAGTCCTATCAGGACCTGCAATTGAGCGCATCCAAAATTCTAAAATTAAAGAATTAGCAGTTACAAACTCGATTGCACTAACAGAAGAAAAGAAAATTGACAAAGTAACAGAGCTTTCAGTTGCTCCTTTAATGGCTGAAGCAATCATTCGTGTTCATGAAGAGGAATCAGTGAGCACACTATTCGATTAATTTGTTGAAAAGAAGCTTCTCTCCTTGTGAGAGAAGCTTCTTTTTTATTGTAATCATAGCACTAATACAAATTAATTTGATTTTGAGGTTTAATCATTTTCTAATTAGGGTAGATTTTAATATAGAAAACATACTGGAAGGTGAAGAATATGAGTATTTCAATTCAGGCAAAAGAAAGAACGAGCTTTCAAAACTCTGTAAATAGAAAAATTCGTGAAGAGGGTAATTTTCCAGCAGTTGTTTATGGTAATAAAGTAGAACCTACGTCAATTTACTTAAATAGCGCTGAGTTTATTAAAACAATTCGCGAAGCAGGTCGAAATGGCGTATTAACGTTACATGTAGGCAAGAACAAACATTCAGTTATCTTGCATGAAATTCAAACTGATCCATTAAAAAACGAAATTGTACACGCGGATTTCCAAGTTGTTGATATGTCTGTAGAAATTGAGTCTACGGTTACTTTATCGTTAGTTGGGGAAGCTAAAGGTACAAAAGAAGGCGGCGTGTTACAGCAGTCCCTATACGAAGTAACAGTGCAAGGTTTACCGCAGGATATTCCATCATCAATTGATGTAGACGTAACTGAGTTGGGGGTTAACGATGTATTAACCCTACAAGATGTAAAAGTAGATGGTAAAATTGAAATTACACAAAGTCTTGAAGAGCCAGTTGCTTCAGTACTACCTCCACAACAAGAAGAATTACCTGATAGTGGAGAACAACAAGGTGATGAAGAAAATCAAGAAGTAGAAGCAACAGAACAAAAAGACAAAGAATAATACAAAGGCGTAACCAAAAGGTTACGTCTTTTATGATGAATTGATTATAATAAGAAGGGTAGAGTGTTTAAAGAGAAAGGAGCATTTCGTTGAAATTAATTGTTGGATTGGGTAACCCTGGAAAAGAATATGATCAAACACGTCATAACATCGGTTTTATGACAATTGACGAACTTGCAGATTACTTTGATATTAAGTTGGATCGCACAAAATTTAATGGACTTTATGGCATGGGAATGGTGCGAGGAGAAAAAGTTCTTTTATTAAAGCCATTAACATATATGAACCTCTCGGGAGAAAGCATTCGTCCGCTTATGGAATATTATGACATCGATGTGGAAGATTTGCTTGTTATTTATGATGACTTGGATTTGCCTTGTGGAAAAATACGCTTGCGAACAAAAGGCAGTGCAGGTGGTCATAATGGAATTAAATCAATTATTCAGCACTTAAAAACACAAGAATTCAACCGTGTTCGCATTGGCATTGATCGTCCTAAAAATGGCATGAAAGTTGTAGACTATGTACTTGGAAGGTTTACATCTGAAGAGATGATTGAAATGAATGGAGCCATGGAGAAATCGGTTAAAGCTAGTGAAGAGTGGTTATCTAAACCGTTCTTAGAAGTAATGAATCGATATAATTAACAGGAATAAAGCTCTCTCTAAATGCTAATACTAACAATAAAACATTTAGGAGGGCTTTATTCTGTCTATTCATTATTTCTGTAGACATTGTCATGCAAAAGTCGGTATGATAGAAGGGAAAGAATATAGCACAGAAAAACTAGGCTTTCATCATTTGACAGCTGATGAAAGGCAAGAGCTAGTTCAATACCAAGCGAATGGCGATTTAATTGTCAAAACAATTTGTGAAGATTGCCAGGAGGCTTTAGATCGAAACCCAGACTATCATCAGTATGAAACATTTATACAATAAAAAGCTTTGGTTATATACCAAAGCGTTTTTCTATTTACTTACATAGCAACATGGGAGGAGGGAATTCCTTGAGAGGGATTATACAACGTTTCGTTGAAAATGGTGAAATAAATACAATTGTTAATAGCTTAAAAGAAGGTCTAAAAGAACAATTAATAACGGGAATTTCTGGTTCAGCACGTTCAGTTTTAATGGGGCTACTGAATGAAAATGAAGGTTATCCGTTGTTAGTGGTTACTCATAACTTATTTCAGGCTCAAAAGGTGTATGAAGATTTAGTACATCTTTTACCGAACAAAGATGTGTTTCTCTATCCAGTTAATGATCTTGTAGCAACAGAAGTAGGAATTGCTAGCCCAGAGTTAAAAGCACAAAGGATTGAAGCATTAAACCATTGGAGCCATAAACAATCTGGTATTGTTGTAACCACTGTATCAGGAGTAAGAAAAATTCTTCCACCTAAAGCTAGGTGGGAACAAACTCAGTTAATATTTCAAAATGGTCATGATATTGATGTTGACCACTATTTGCAAAAGTTAATTCAGTTGGGATATGAACGAGTGTCAATGGTTTCAGCTCCAGGAGATTTTAGCGTACGTGGGGGAATTATTGATGTTTACCCACTGACAGAGGAACTTCCTGTTCGAATTGAGCTTTTTGATACGGAAATTGATTCTATTCGTACTTTTACGCTTGAAGATCAACGTTCTCAAAAGCAGTTAGATAAAATTAGTATTGGACCTGCTACAGAGTTTATTTTCTCAGAGGATGAGTTAAAAGATGGAACAGTGGAACTTGAAAAGCGTTTAAGTGATAGTTTAGCCAAAGTAAAAGATAAAGCAATAAAGGAAAAGCTGATTGAAAACATTCAAGGGGAAATTGAACAGCTAAAACAAGGACAAACATTAGACAATATGTTTAAGTATTTGTCTCTGTTCTATAAACAGCCCGCTAGTTTGCTAGATTATCTTCCAGAAGGTGGAGTTGTTTTTTTTGATGAGACAACTCGTATCCAAGAGACGTCTGAACAACTTGATAGTGAAGAAGGCGAATGGGTAACGGAGCTGCTGGGACAAGGTCAGGTTGTACGAGATGTACAGCTTTCGCATCCGCTTGCAGGATTAATTCAATCAACGCCACATCAGCTAATTTACACATCGTTATTTCTAAAACATGTTTCATATACAAATCCACAAAATATCGTGACTATTTCATATAAGCAAATGCAGCAGTTCTATGGGCAGATGAATTTATTAAAAGGCGAAATTGAACGATGGAAAAAAGCAAACTACACAATTGTTATGCTTGGAGCAGATCGTGAGAGAGTTACCAAACTAGAGAGTGTATTAGCTGATTATGATATTGAAGCAGCTATTTTAGACGGCGATGGCCAGTTAATGCCAGGGATTGTTCAAGTCATTGAAGGGGATCTTCAGGCTGGGTTTGAACTTCCAATGCAAAAGCTAGCGGTATTAACAGAAGAGGAACTATTTAAAAAGCGTGTAAAAAAGACAAAGAGACGCCAAAAACTATCTAATGCAGAGCGTATTAAGAGTTACTCTGAATTAAATGTTGGCGACTATGTCGTACACGTGAATCACGGAATTGGTCGCTATTTAGGTATGGAAACTCTTGAGATAAATGGAAATCATAAAGACTATATCCATATTAAATATGAAGGCTCTGATAAATTATATGTTCCTGTTGAACAAATCGACCAAGTGCAAAAATACGTTGGCTCCGAAGGCAAAGAGCCAAAAGTATACAAACTAGGCGGTAATGATTGGAAGAAAGTGAAGCGTAAAGTAGAATCTTCTGTCCAAGATATTGCTGACGATTTAATTAAACTGTATGCAGAGCGTGAAGCCAGCAAAGGATACGCTTTTTCTCCAGATGGAGACCTACAGCGTGAATTTGAACTTTCATTCCCGTACCAAGAAACTGAAGATCAACTGCGCTCTATCCAAGAAATCAAAAAGGATATGGAAAAAGAGCGTCCAATGGATCGCTTACTATGCGGTGACGTTGGGTATGGGAAGACGGAAGTCGCTATTCGTTCTGCTTTTAAAGCGGTCACAGATGGTAAGCAAGTCGCAATACTCGTGCCAACAACGATTTTAGCTCAACAGCACTTTGAAACGATTCGAGAAAGGTTTCAAGACTATCCGATTAATATTGGGCTCTTAAGTCGCTTTAGAACTCGAAAGCAACAGCAAGAAACAATTAAAGGTTTAAAGGACGGTACGGTTGACGTCGTAATTGGAACCCATCGTTTATTATCAAAAGATGTGATATACAAAGACTTAGGACTACTAATTATTGATGAAGAGCAACGTTTTGGTGTAACTCATAAAGAGAAAATTAAGCAAATGAAAGCAAATGTAGACGTGCTAACGCTGACTGCTACGCCAATTCCACGTACACTGCACATGTCAATGCTAGGTGTAAGGGATTTATCAGTCATCGAAACGCCGCCTGAAAATCGTTTTCCAGTTCAAACGTATGTAGTAGAGTACAATCCTGTATTAGTACGTGAAGCAATTGAGCGTGAACTAGCGCGAGATGGCCAGGTATACTTTTTATATAATAGGGTTGAAGATATTGAGAGGAAAGCTGAAGAGATTTCGATGTTAGTACCCGATGCTCGCGTAACGTATGCTCATGGTAAGATGAATGAAACGGAATTAGAAGCTGTTATTTTAAGCTTCTTAGAAGGCGAATATGATGTGTTAGTTAGTACGACAATTATTGAAACAGGTGTTGACATTCCAAATGTTAATACGCTTATTGTTAATCATGCAGATAAAATGGGATTATCGCAGCTGTATCAGCTCAGGGGGCGTGTAGGTCGTTCTAACCGCGTTGCGTATGCATATTTCACATACCACAAAGATAAAGTATTGACAGAAGTCGCTGAGAAAAGGCTACAAGCAATTAAAGAGTTTACCGAGCTTGGTTCAGGGTTTAAGATTGCGATGCGCGACTTATCTATTCGTGGGGCTGGAAACCTTCTAGGTGCACAACAACATGGATTTATTGACTCAGTTGGTTTTGATTTATATTCTCAAATGCTTAAAGACGCCATTGAAGAACGACGCGGCACAGATGAGCAGAAAAAGAAAATACAGGTTGAAATTAATCTAGACCTAGACGCATATATACCGGATCAATACATTACAGACGGGCGTTTAAAAATTGAAATGTACAAGCGTTTCCGTGCTATTGAAACATTTGATGATATTCAAGACTTACAAGATGAGATGATTGATCGTTTTGGTGAATATCCAGTTGAAGTGATGCATTTATTTACGGTAGCTGAAATAAAAGTATATGCCAATACGAACCTAGTGGAATCCATTACTCAATCAAAGCAAGACGTTACGATTTTATTATCTGAAGAAGCTAGCTCTACTGTAGACGGTCAAAAATTATTTATGTTAGGTAATGAGTTTGGCAGAATGGTCAGCCTAGGTATGGAAGGTAAAAAAGTGAAGGTTGTTATTAATACAAAAGAACTTGCACAAAAAGAATGGCTGAAAATTGTTCACCATTTAACGCGTGATTTAGCAAAAGTTAAGAAGGAACAAGTTCCAAATTAAAAAACAAAACCATTTGTCGCTGACAAATGGTTTTGTTTTTTGAGAAAAAGGGAACTTTTTAACAAAAAAGAGATGGTTGGTGAATAGAAGTTGCATAGTAACGAATACTAACCTCAACACCGGTGAATGATTAATGAATTATTTCACTCATTCACCTACTATTTTTAATCATCAGATGAAAGAGAGGCTTTAATCAATGAAAGCAACAGGTATTGTTCGTCGTATTGATGATTTAGGGCGTGTCGTAATTCCAAAAGAAATTCGAAGAACGCTCCGTATTCGTGAAGGCGATCCATTAGAGATTTTTGTTGATCGTGATGGAGAAGTCATTTTGAAAAAGTATTCACCAATCAGCGAGTTAAGTGATTTTGCTAAAGAATATGGTGAAGCTCTTTACGATAGCCTAGGTCATCCCGTATTAATTTGTGATCGCGATACATTTATTGCTATTGCAGGTATTTCAAAAAAAGAGTATTTAAATAAAAATATTAGTTCTCTAGTTGAATCTACAATGGAAAGTAGAAGCTCAACTTTAGTGAAAGAAGGCAAAAGCTTAGAGTTTGTTGATGGGCATGAAGAAGAAATTTCATCTTATACAATTGGTCCAATTATTGCGAATGGAGACCCGATTGGAGCGGTAATTCTCTTCTCAAAAGAGAAATCCCTTGGTGAAGTAGAGCATAAAGCGGCTGAAACTGCTGCAGGTTTCTTATCTCGTCAAATGGAGCAATAAGCGACAGATCTAATCAATGTTATTTTAATTTATCTATGAAAAGACAGCAGAACTGCTGTCTTTTTTCTATGTGGTTTTTTCTGTAAAACACATAAAGAGCACGCAATGAGAACGTGCTATAATATAAAAGTCTTACAATACCAGGTTAACTGCATATGCCTTTAGAGGTTGATATTGCAAGGTCATCATAAAGAATTGGTATAATACGAAAGGTGTCATGATGCAGAAGAAATCAAATGTTTTAATGTTACTAAATGGCGCTGTTATCTTAACCTTAGCTGGTCTTTTTACAAAGATATTAAGCGCTAGTTACCGAATTCCATATCATCATATTGCAGGTGATGTTGGGTTTTATATTTATCAACAAGTATATCCTTTATACGGGATTATCTTACAAATTAGCACGTATGGATTTCCCGTCATTATTTCAAAACTGGTCTCAGAACATGTGGCGAATAATGAAAAAAAACAAGCTATCCAGGTTATTCAAGTCAGTTTTGTGTTTTTGAGCATGTTAAGCCTCATGCTGTTCGGTATTCAGTATGGGTTTGCAGAGAATATTGCGACCTTAATGGGAGATAAAGAGTTAACGCTATTAATTCAAATTATTTCATTTTCATTTTTATTTGTTCCATTTGTCGCAAGCATTCGAGGATACTATCAGGGGTTAAATGAAATGCTCCCAACAGCTGTGTCTCAAGTATCAGAACAAACGCTTCGCGTAGCAACAATTTTACTGTTATCTTTTCTGCTCGTTAAAAATAACTACAGTCCTTATATAGTAGGCGCAGGCGCAATATTTGGTTCAGTTGTAGGTATTACTTTTTCATTAATGGTACTCATTTTCTTTTTATTTCGAAGTCGTGTAGTTACTACATGGAGTTTCTCGAAACAAACGTTTACAGGGGCAGTTCCTATTTTAAAAAAGGTAGCCATTCAAGGCATAATCATCTGTATTAGTGGGATGGGGTTGCTATTAATTCAACTGATTGATTCCTTTACCTTATATCCTTCTCTTCTGACAAGCGGAATTGACGCTGAAAAAGCTAAGGGAATGAAAGGTATTTATGACCGAGGCGTGCCTTTAATTCAGCTTGGAACGGTTGTTGGAACAGCATTCTCACTTTCACTTGTTCCGGTTATATCTTCAGCTATCGCTCAAAATGATTGGGCATTTGTAAAAAGTAAGGTTAACGTTTCAATCAAGCTTTCGTTGGTTGTTGGTGTCGGTGCATCTTGTGGACTAGCGGGCTTAATGGAACCAATTAACCACATGTTATACGGGAACATTGAAGGTTCGCAAGTCCTTAAAATGTTAAGTATGCTCGTTATTTTTACAACGATATCTGCTACTATAGCCGCTGTACTGCAAGGGATTGGTCGAATGAAAGCACCTGCATACGCCATTTGTATCGGTGTGGTTATCAAAACCCTGCTTAATTTGTGGCTTGTTCCTATTATGTACACAGAAGGGGCCGCGATTTCGTCTGCTATTAGCTTCTTAGTTATTACCGTTATGAACAGCATATTTTTGTATAAAGTACTTGGCCCAAAAAACAAGCTCATTCGTCATGCGGTAAAAATTATAGCAGTCGGTCTCTTAATGGTAATGGTATTAAGAGGGTATTTGTGGACAATGAATGGTATACTAGATGCACATTCAGTCAGTAGAGGATTAAATGTGGGTATTGCACTATCAGGTGTTATGTTTGGTGGCCTTTTTTATTTAGCTTTAATTATCAAAAGCAGCATTTTTACCAAAAACGAATTAAGAGACGTTCCCCTAGGAAAGTGGCTCATAAAATACATCTTATAGTTTAACTAGAACATGAAGGAGGATTCCATGACTAATAAAATAACCATTGTTGGTTTAGGTGCAGGAGATCTTGACCAGCTTCCAGTAGGAATTTATCGTTTATTAAAACAAAATCAGAGCGTGTTTTTAAGAACGAAAGAGCACCCAGCTGTGAGAGCATTAGAAGAAGAAGGTTTTTCTTATCAATCTTTTGATGGTGTCTATGAATCATTTGATTCATTCGATGATGTATACGAAAGTATTACAAAGCAACTGTTAGAACAAGCTAAGAATGGCAATGTTCTTTACGCTGTTCCAGGTCATCCTCTAGTTGCTGAAAGAACAGTTCAGCTGTTACTGCAAAACGAAGAAGGTATTGAAATTGATGTGAAAGGTGGACAAAGCTTTCTAGATCCTATTTTTACGTCATTGAAAATTGACCCAATTGAAGGCTTTCAGCTTTTAGATGGCACTGCACTACATCGTGATGAGCTAAGGTTGCAACAGCATATTTTAATAGGGCAGGTGTATGACCAGTTTGTAGCTTCTGATGTAAAGCTTACACTAATGGAGCAGCTGCCAGATGAATATGAAGTATACATTGTAACAGCGGCAGGTAGCTCAGATGAGCATATTAAAAAAGTCAAACTGTATGAGCTTGATCATGGAATGGAGCTCAATAATCTAACAACGGTTTATGTTCCACCTGTAAAAGACTCTGCATTGTTATATCACCAATTTGAAGAATTTCGCCGTATTATTGCGATACTGAGAGGGCCAAATGGGTGCCCATGGGATAAAAAGCAAACGCATGAATCGTTAAAGCGTTATTTAATTGAAGAAGCTTATGAGCTACTAGATGCTATCGATCAACAAGATGACGACCATATTGTTGAAGAGCTAGGAGATGTTCTGCTACAAGTAATGCTACATGCTCAAATTGGTGAAGATGAAGGAATGTTTACCATTGAGGACGTCATTTCTACCGTAGCAGAAAAAATGGTTAGGCGTCATCCACACGTGTTTAGCAACGTAAAAGCCGATAATGAGGAAGAGGTTCTTCAAAACTGGGATGAAATTAAAAAGCAAGAAAAAGGGGAAGAACCTTCTTCATTATTAGATGATGTACCGTCTACCATGCCTAGCTTGATGAGAGCATATAAATATCAAAAGGCAGCTGCCAAAGTCGGGTTTGATTGGGAAACGATTGAGCCGATGTGGGATAAAGTAAAAGAAGAGCTTCAGGAATTTGAAGAAGAAGTGCAGGCGGAGAATCTGGAAGAGATGAGCAATGAGTTTGGCGATCTTTTATTTGCGTTAGTAAACGTATCTCGCTACTACAAAATTGATCCGGAAACCGCATTAGCTAAAACGAATGAGAAATTTGGTGCGCGTTTTCGCTATATTGAAGAGCAGGTAAAGAAATCTGGTCAATCATTTGCAAACTTTACATTAGAAGAGTTAGACCAATTTTGGAATGAAGCAAAAAAAATAGGTTTGTAATAAAGAAAGGTGAGGGAACTATGAGATTAGATAAGTTTTTAAAGGTATCTCGTCTAATTAAACGTCGTACGTTAGCAAAAGAGATTTCAGACAAAGGAAGAATTTCCATTAACGGAATTGTTGCAAAGGCAAGCTCAAACGTAAAAGTAGGTGATGAGTTAGCTATTCAATTTGGGACAAAGATTGTGACAGTAAAGATAGAAGCCCTTCAAGAAAACGCTAAGAAAGAAGAAGCTGCTAACTTATACTCTTTAGTAAGAGAAGAAAAAGTATCAAACTCATAAAACAGTTAGGACATCTGTGAGCTTGTTCTAAACTTCATTCTCACTTCATATGTTTAAACCAAACGTAATGAAGAGCTTAATAATGAGGTGGGGATGAAGATGAGTCAATTTTACGAAATGGGCAGTGCAAATAAAGATCAAACTCCAAATCATGATTTAGTAATGAAGGGGAGACGCCTCTTAGATATTACCGGAGTCAAGCAAGTAGAGAGTTTTGACAATGAGGAATTTTTGCTTGAAACTGTGATGGGGTTTTTATCTGTACGTGGTCAAAACCTTCAAATGAAAAATTTAGATGTTGAAAAAGGAATTGTATCGATAAAAGGAAAAATCTTTGATATAGTTTACTTAGATGAGAACCAGTCGGAGAAAGCTAAAGGATTCTTTAGTAAGTTGTTTCGATGAGCCTTAATATACAATTCTATACTATGCTTGCGATGATTTCGATGGGTGGATGTGTTGGAGCATCATTGGATACATATCGCTACTTTGTAAATCGGGCTCAAACAGTAAGGTGGTTCGTCTTTATTAGCGACTTACTGTTTTGGGTAGTTCAAGCACTACTCATCTTTTATGTGTTGTTTTTAGTTAATGAAGGTGAGCTAAGATTTTATGCATTTCTTGCTTTATTATGCGGATTCGCAGCTTATCAGAGCTTAATTCAATCCATTTATTTAAAAGTTTTAAAATTTATTGTTTCAAGTGTGTTAGCCGTTTATCGAGCTTTACTAACGATTCTTACTATTATATTGGTCAAGCCTGCTCGAATGCTGTTAAGGTGTATAAATGCCTTGGGCTTATTATGTTATCGCTTTGGATACGGCCTTGTTTCATTTATACTAAAGGTAATTTTTGTACCAATAAGATGGGTATTCTTAATTTCTTGGAGAATCATGCCTAAATCTGTAAGACGATTTCTACAGAGGTGTTTTACGTATTTAGAAGGAATTTTTCAACGTGTAAAGAATACCATAATGAGAGCTGTATCATGGTTAAACACTTTTAAAAATAAGGAGGACGACTAGGTTAATGAGTGCTGAACGCAAGAAAAATGTAACAAAGTTAAATACAGAATATAGTCAACAGCAACAAAATCTTAAAAAACAAACAGATCGAAAGCGCATTGGCTTAATTAGACGTCTAACTTTCTTTGGTGTTTTGGCTCTACTTATTGGTATAGGTATTGTTACAACGTTGATTACTCAAGCATCAGCTATCGAAAATAAAAAAGCTGAAAAAGAAAAGTTAGAACAACAGTTAACAAAGCTTGAAAGCAAGGAAAAGCAACTTGAATCTGAAATTGTTAAATTAAATGATGATGAGTATATTAAAAAAATTGCGAGAAGAGATTACTTCTTATCAGAAGACGGTGAGATTATCTTTAACATCAAAAAAGACTAAATCCAAGGTGCGTTGACAGCATATTTTCGCTTTTTGTATAATAGAGTAAATTGATTTCTTTTATCATTTTAAGGAGGAGCATTTTTTTTATGTCAATTGAAGTAGGCAGCAAGTTACAGGGAAAGGTAACAGGTATTACAAACTTTGGAGCTTTTGTGGAGCTTCCAGGGGGAACAACAGGCTTAGTTCATATTAGTGAAGTGGCTGATAACTATGTAAAAGACATTAACGACCATTTAAAAGTCGGCGATGAAGTTGAAGTAAAAGTTATTAACGTAGAGAAAGATGGCAAGATTGGTCTTTCAATTAAGAAAGCTGTAGAGCGTGCAGAACGCCCAGAACGTCCAGAGCGACCAGCGCGTGCACCACGTTCTGACAGACCTCGTGACTCACATCGCCCACAGCGTAATAATCGCGGTGGTGGTAATGACTTCCGTTCAAAAGAAACGTTTGAGCAAAAAATGAATCGTTTCTTAAAAGATAGTGAAGAACGTTTATCTTCCCTAAAACGCCATACAGAATCAAAACGTGGCGGACGCGGCGCGAAACGCGGCTAACTTGCTGCTTATCACGTTATAGATAGCGAGTTCTAGAAAGCACCTTCAGTGAAGGTGCTTTTTTTGCATATAAAAAAACATGTACAATGATGTACATGTTTTTGGATGACCCGTACGGGATTCGAACCCGTGTTACCGCCGTGAAAGGGCGGTGTCTTAACCACTTGACCAACGGGCCTTTATAATAAGTAGCGGCGGAGGGGATCGAACCCCCGACCTCACGGGTATGAACCGTACGCTCTAGCCAGCTGAGCTACACCGCCATAAATTCTTTATAAAAGACATGTATAATAATATAAAAATCCTCATTGGTTGTCAATAACATTTTTTAAAATAATGGCAAACCACTAGTGTTGCATTAATTTAAATTAACTATTAAAAAGACTCAAAATCTTCAATTTTATTATTTTAGGCAAACAAAAAGTCCTTTATAATGGAAATAGATGGTGGTAACCCGTCCAAATCCACTAATAAAGGACCAAACTTATGGACAAGATTACACGAAAAACTTCATTTGGACAATGGTTTTCACCAATTAATCTTCAATTATTAGAAGATAACGTGAAAACATTGAAATTAGATTACTATACGAAAAAATTAACGACAGAATCATTCCTTAAATTATTACTTTTTGCACAGCTAGTAGAAATTGAAAGTCTACATGCATTGGGCGATAG